>NZ_MDGW01000012.1:0-13783 GCF_001712525.1 Shigella sp. FC1661 | reverse complement strand
AGTTCATTTTCCATCGTTTTCTTGCCGAGCAGGCGCTGGAGTTCTTTAATCTGCTTCATGGCGGCAGCAAGTTCAGAGGCAGGAACAACCTGTTCTCCGGCGGCCACAGCAGTAAGACTTCCTTCCTGGTATTGCTTACGCCAGAGAAATAACTGGCTGGCTGCTACACCATGTTGCCGGGCAACGAGGGAGACCGTCATCCCCGGTTCAAAGCTCTGCTGAACAATTGCGATCTTTTCCTGTGTGGTACGCCGTCTGCGTTTCTCCGGCCCTAAGACATCAATCATCTGTACTCCAATGACTAGTCTAAAAACCAGTATTAAGACTATCACTTATTTAAGTGATACTGGTTGTCTGGAGATTCAGGGGGCCAGTCTAGCTGGCAGCCGATGTATATAATATTAACGTGACGTCACCTTCCGGACAGCAAGAAACATTTAAAATACTAATCAATCCAGAACATCTACGGCAAACACTTGAGCGTAAATCTCTTACTGCTGTTCAGAAATCACAATGTGAAATCATTACCCCCAAAAAACCTGGCGAAGCGATTCTTCATGCTTTTAATGCCACCTACCAGCAAATCAGGGAAAATATGTCTGAGTTTGCACGTTGCCATTATGGGTATATACAAATCCCTCCAGTGACAACTTTCCGCGCCGACGGACCAGAAACTCCCGAAGAAGAAAAAGGTTACTGGTTTCATGCTTATCAACCCGAAGATCTTTGTACCATCCATAACCCAATGGGAGATTTGCAGGATTTTATCGCATTGGTTAAAGATGCTAAAAAATTTGGTATCGATATCATTCCTGATTATACATTTAACTTTATGGGAATCGGGGGTAGTGGTAAAAATGACCTGGATTATCCCTCTGCTGATATACGAGCGAAGATCAGTAAAGATATAGAAAGCGGTATCCCTGGCTATTGGCAAGGTCAGGTTTTGATTCCATTCATTAAAGATCCAGTAACAAAAGAACGTAAACAAATCCATCCAGAAGATATACATCTCACTGCAAAAGACTTCGAAGCAAGTAAAGATAACATCTCTAAGGATGAATGGGAAAACCTCCATGCATTAAAAGAAAAGCGTTTAAATGGAATGCCTAAAACAACACCCAAAAGTGGCCAGGTTATTATGTTGCAAAATCAATACGTTCGAGAAATGCGAAAATATGGCGTACGAGGTTTACGTTATGATGCGGCAAAACACTCAAAACATGAACAAATAGAGAGGTCGATAACCCCACCGCTTAAAAATTATAATGAGCGGTTACACAATACTAATTTATTTAACCCAAAATATCAAAAAAAAGCCGTTATGAATTACATGGAATACCTGGTAACTTGTCAGTTGGATGAACAACAAATGTCATCACTGCTTTATGAGAGAGATGATTTAAGTGCCATTGATTTTTCTTTACTCATGAAAACGATAAAAGCCTTTTCATTTGGTGGAGATCTCCAAACCCTTGCATCAAAACCGGGTTCCACAATCTCAAGTATCCCATCAGAAAGACGGATATTGATTAACATTAACCACGATTTTCCTAACAATGGTAATCTTTTCAATGGCTTTCTATTTAACCATCAACAAGATGAACAATTAGCAATGGCATATATGGCCGCTCTCCCGTTCAGCAGACCTTTAGTTTACTGGGATGGCCAAGTATTAAAATCAACGACTGAAAGTAAAAATTATGATGGGTCCACGCGTGTCGGCGGTGAGGCGTGGCTTAATAAAGGTTGCTCTACCTATCAGCAGCTCTACAATGAATTCCACGCATTATATATAGATAAAGCAGGAATATGGAGCGCATTTGAGGGTGTATTTGCAACTAAAAACGTTCTGGCCTTTAGTCGTGGGGATTCTGTGAACATTAATCACTCTCCTCATGATGGACTAGTTATAATAAATAAAGGAAACGAAGAAGTTGAAGGTACCTGGCCTAACAAATTGCAACCTGGAATATACAAAAACATGGGGAGTAATAGCGTTAATATTATTATTAATAATACCCGAAAAATTATCCCCCCTGGTAAAGTATTTACGCTTAGAGGCGGAACTCTAAATATCAATATTCCTGGGCGTAGCGCTCTTCTTTTAGGGAAAACAGGAGAACCGCCGAACTATCTCTATTTATAATTTAATGTTATATCTGCCCCGATAAAACGGGGGCAGATAATATGTTTAGTTTACTAACGGTCATTTTGCAGTGAAGCCATTTACTGTTTTTTATCGACCAGATAATCTGTTCTCTAATGTTAACTCCCCCTAACCTGTTGCTTTAGTTATTCATTTCCTGTCTCACTTTGCCTTAATACCCTACGTTAAATGTTACTAATTTGTTGTTTTTGATCACAATAAGAAAACAATATGTCGCTTTTGTGCGCATTTTTCAGAAATGTAGATATTTTTAGATTATGGCTACGAAATGAGCATCGCCATGTCACCCTACATCTCATAAGAGGATCGCTTCTGATGAATGCACTGATCGCCGTACAAAATAACGCTGTCGATTCAGGCCAGGACTATAGCGGATTCACTCTCATCCCGTCGGCGCAATCCCCGCGTCTGCTGGAACTCACCTTCACCGAACAGACGACCAAACAGTTTCTCGAACAGGTTGCCGAATGGCCCGTGCAGGCGCTGGAGTACAAATCGTTTCTGCGTTTTCGGGTAGGCAAAATTCTTGACGATCTGTGTGCGAATCAGCTGCAACCATTGCTGTTGAAGCCCCTGCTAAACCGTGCTGAAGGTGCGCTGTTGATCAATGCGGTGGGTATCGATGATGTGGCGCAGGCAGATGAGATGGTGAAGCTGGCAACGGCGGTAGCGCATCTGATTGGTCGCTCAAATTTCGATGCGATGAGCGGTCAGTATTACGCGCGTTTCGTGGTGAAAAATGTCGATAACTCAGACAGCTATCTGCGTCAGCCGCACCGCGTGATGGAACTGCACAACGACGGCACGTATGTCGAAGAGATCACCGATTACGTGCTGATGATGAAAATCGATGAGCAAAACATGCAGGGTGGAAATTCGTTGCTGCTGCATCTCGATGACTGGGAACATCTGGACCACTATTTCCGCCATCCACTGGCGCGTCGCCCGATGCGCTTTGCCGCGCCGCCGAGCAAAAACGTCAGCAAAGATGTTTTCCATCCAGTGTTCGACGTTGATCAACAGGGTCGCCCGGTGATGCGCTATATCGACCAGTTCGTCCAGCCAAAAGATTTTGAAGAAGGCGTGTGGTTGAGCGAGCTTTCCGATGCCATTGAAACCAGCAAAGGCATTCTTTCTGTACCCGTTCCCGTTGGCAAATTCCTGTTGATAAACAACCTGTTCTGGCTGCACGGTCGCGACCGCTTTACTCCGCACCCGGATCTGCGCCGTGAACTGATGCGTCAGCGTGGCTATTTCGCTTACGCCACTCACCACTACCAGACGCATCAGTAAGCGCAAAGGAATTGAGCGGATGTATGATTTTGTGATTATTGGCGGCGGCATCATCGGCATGTCGACCGCCATGCAACTGATTGATGTTTATCCGGATGCCCGCATTGCGTTGCTGGAAAAAGAGTCCGGCCCGGCCTGTCACCAGACGGGCCACAACAGCGGCGTGATCCATGCCGGGGTCTATTACACGCCCGGCAGCCTGAAGGCGCAGTTTTGCCTGGCGGGAAACCGCGCCACCAAAGCCTTTTGCGATCAAAACGACATTCGCTATGACAACTGCGGCAAGATGCTGATCGCCACGTCCGATCTCGAAATGGAACGGATGCGCGCGTTGTGGGAACGCACGGCGGCGAACGGTATCGAGCGCGAGTGGTTAAACGCCGAGGAACTGCGCGAGCGCGAACCGAATATCACCGGGCTCGGCGGCATTTTTGTGCCGTCCAGCGGCATTGTCAGCTATCGCGAAGTCACAGCGGCAATGGCAAAAATCTTCCAGGCCAGAGGCGGTGAGATTATTTATAACGCCGAAGTCAGCGCCCTCAGTGAGCATAAAAACGGCGTGGTCGTCCGAACCCGTCAGGGCGGCGAATATGAAGCATCGACGCTGATTAGCTGTTCCGGGCTGATGGCTAACCGGCTGGTGAAAATGCTCGGCCTCGAACCGGGTTTTATTATCTGCCCGTTCCGTGGCGAGTATTTCCGCCTTGCGCCGGAGCATAACCAGATTGTTAACCATCTGATTTACCCCATCCCTGACCCGGCAATGCCGTTTTTGGGCGTGCATCTCACCCGCATGATCGACGGCAGCGTGACCGTCGGGCCAAACGCGGTGCTGGCTTTTAAACGCGAAGGCTATCGCAAGCGCGACTTCTCATTTAGCGACACGCTGGAAATTTTAGGCTCGTCGGGGATTCGCCGGGTGCTGCAAAACCATCTACGCTCAGGACTGGGCGAGATGAAAAACTCGCTGTGCAAAAGCGGCTATCTGCGGCTGGTGCAAAAGTATTGTCCCCGGCTTTCGTTAAGCGATCTCCAGCCCTGGCCCGCCGGTGTGCGGGCGCAGGCGGTATCGCCGGACGGCAAGCTGATTGACGATTTTCTGTTTGTCACCACCCCGCGCACGATCCACACCTGCAATGCGCCCTCCCCGGCAGCGACATCAGCAATTCCTATTGGTGCGCATATTGTCAGCAAGGTACAAACGCTGTTGGCAAGCCAGAGTAACCCCGGACGCACGCTGCGAGCGACACGTAGTGTGGATGCCTTACACGCCGCATTTAATCAATAACCTTTGAAAACAGGACGTAACAATGAAACTTAACGACAGTAACTTATTCCGCCAGCAGGCGTTGATTAACGGGGAATGGCTGGACGCCAACAATGGCGGGATCATCGACGTCACCAATCCGGCGAACGGCGACAAGCTGGGTAGCGTGCCGAAAATGGGCGCTGATGAAACCCGCGCCGCTATCGACGCCGCCAACCGCGCCCTGCCCGCCTGGCGTGCGCTCACCGCCAAAGAACGCGCCAACATTCTGCGCAACTGGTTCAATTTGATGATGGAGCATCAGGACGATTTAGCGCGCCTGATGACCCTCGAACAGGGCAAACCACTGGCCGAAGCGAAAGGCGAAATCAGCTACGCTGCCTCTTTTATTGAGTGGTTTGCCGAAGAAGGCAAACGTATTTATGGCGATACCATTCCCGGTCATCAGGCCGATAAGCGCCTGATTGTTATCAAGCAGCCGATTGGCGTTACCGCAGCTATCACGCCGTGGAACTTCCCGGCGGCGATGATTACCCGTAAAGCCGGTCCGGCGCTGGCGGCAGGCTGCACCATGGTGCTGAAGCCCGCCAGTCAGACACCGTTCTCTGCGCTGGCGCTGGCGGAGCTGGCGATTCGCGCGGGCATTCCGGCTGGCGTGTTTAACGTGGTCACCGGTTCGGCAGGCGCGGTCGGTAATGAACTGACCAGCAACCCGCTGGTACGCAAACTGTCGTTTACCGGTTCGACCGAAATTGGCCGACAGTTAATGGAACAGTGCGCGAAAGACATCAAAAAAGTGTCGCTGGAGCTGGGCGGCAACGCGCCGTTTATCGTCTTTGACGATGCCGATCTCGATAAAGCCGTGGAAGGCGCGCTGGCCTCGAAATTCCGCAACGCCGGGCAAACCTGCGTCTGCGCCAACCGTTTGGCGTGTATGACCGCTTTGCCGAAAAATTGCAGCAGGCGGTGAGCAAACTGCACATCGGCGACGGGCTGGATAAAGGCGTCACCATCGGGCCGCTGATCGATGAAAAAGCGGTAGCAAAAGTGGAAGAGCATATTGCCGATGCGCTGGAGAAAGGTGCGCGTGTGGTTTGCGGCGGTAAAGCGGATGAACGCGGCGGCAACTTCTTCCAGCCGACCATTCTGGTGGACGTGCCGGCCAACGCCAAAGTGTCGAAAGAAGAGACGTTCGGCCCCCTCGCCCCGCTGTTCCGCTTTAAAGATGAAGCCGATGTGATTGCGCAAGCCAATGACACCGAGTTTGGCCTTGCCGCCTATTTCTACGCCCGTGATTTAAGCCGCGTCTTCCGCGTGGGCGAAGCGCTGGAGTACGGCATCGTCGGCATCAATACCGGCATTATTTCCAATGAAGTGGCCCCGTTCGGCGGCATCAAAGCCTCGGGTCTGGGTCGTGAAGGTTCGAAGTATGGCATCGAAGATTACTTAGAAATCAAATATATGTGCATCGGTCTTTAACTGGAGAATGCGAATGAACAGCAATAAAGAGTTAATGCAGCGCCGCAGTCAGGCGATTCCCCGTGGCGTTGGGCAAATTCACCCGATTTTCGCTGACCGCGCGGAAAACTGCCGGGTGTGGGACGTTGAAGGCCGTGAGTATCTTGATTTCGTGGGCGGGATTGCGGTGCTCAATACCGGGCACCTGCATCCGAAGGTGGTGGCCGCGGTGGAAGCGCAGTTGAAAAAACTGTCGCACACCTGCTTCCAGGTGCTGGCTTACGAGCCGTATCTGGAGCTGTGCGAGATTATGAATCAGAAGGTGCCGGGCGATTTCGCCAAGAAAACGCTGCTGGTTACGACCGGTTCCGAAGCGGTGGAAAACGCGGTAAAAATCGCCCGCGCCGCCACCAAACGTAGCGGCACCATCGCTTTTAGCGGCGCGTATCACGGGCGCACGCATTACACGCTGGCGCTGACCGGCAAGGTGAATCCGTACTCTGCGGGCATGGGGCTGATGCCGGGTCATGTTTATCGCGCGCTTTATCCTTGCCCGCTGCACGGCATAAGCGAGGATGACGCTATCGCCAGCATCCACCGGATCTTCAAAAATGATGCCGCGCCGGAAGATATCGCCGCCATCGTGATTGAGCCGGTTCAGGGCGAAGGCGGTTTCTACGCCGCGTCGCCAGCCTTTATGCAGCGTTTACGCGCTCTGTGTGACGAGCACGGGATCATGCTGATTGCCGATGAAGTGCAGAGCGGCGCGGGGCGTACCGGCACGCTGTTTGCGGTGGAGCAGATGGGCGTGGCGCCGGATCTTACCACCTTTGCGAAATCGATCGCTGGCGGGCGTCACCGGGCGCGCGGAAGTGATGGACGCTGTTGCACCGGGCGGTCTGGGCGGCACCTATGCCGGTAACCCGATTGCCTGCGTGGCTGCGCTGGAAGTGTTGAAGGTGTTCGAGCAGGAAAATCTGCTGCAAAAAGCCAACGATCTGGGGCAGAAGCTAAAAGACGGATTGTTGGCGATAGCCGAAAAACACCCGGAGATCGGCGACGTACGCGGGCTGGGAGCGATGATTGCCATCGAGCTGTTTGAAGATGGCGATCACAGCAAACCGGACGCAAAACTCACCGCCGGGATCGTGGCACGCGCCCGCGATAAGGGCCTGATTCTTCTCTCCTGCGGCCCGTATTACAACGTGCTGCGCATCCTTGTACCGCTCACCATTGAAGACGCTCAGATCCGTCAGGGTCTGGAGATTATCGGTCAGTGTTTTGATGAGGCGAAGCAGTAGCACCGTCCCCATGCAGGAGGCGACGCTGCGCGTCTTGTCCGGCCTACGAGAATCCAGGTCGGATAAGGCGTTTACGCCGCATCCGACAATCTGTACGTGAACAGGAATAAATCTATGTCGGCCGGATAATGCGGAGCCGCTCTCCGGCAAAAAGAATCAATAACAATTAAACGCGTGACCCGGCGCGGGAAATGTCGGGGCGCTCTCCCAAGTGACACACTTTCGAGAGGATTCAGGATGGGGCAATCATCGCAACCACATGAGTTAGGCGGCGGGCTGAAATCACGCCACGTCACCATGTTGTCTATTGCCGGTGTTATCGGCGCAAGTCTGTTTGTCGGTTCCAGCGTCGCCATCGCCGAAGCGGGCCCGGCGGTATTACTGGCCTATCTGTTCGCCGGGCTACTGGTGGTTATGATTATGCGGATGTTGGCGGAAATGGCGGTTGCCACGCCCGATACCGGTTCGTTTTCCACCTATGCCGATAAAGCCATTGGTCGCTGGGCGGGCTATACCATCGGCTGGTTGTACTGGTGGTTTTGGGTACTGGTTATCCCGCTGGAAGCCAACATCGCCGCCATGATCCTGCACTCGTGGGTTCCAGGCATTCCCATCTGGTTATTTTCCCTCGTCATTACCCTTGCCTTAACTGGCAGTAATTTATTAAGCGTTAAAAACTACGGCGAATTTGAGTTCTGGCTGGCGCTGTGCAAAGTCATCGCTATCCTGGCCTTTATTTTCCTTGGTGCAGTCGCAATTAGCGGTTTTTACCCTTATGCCGAAGTGAGCGGGATCTCAAGATTGTGGGATAGCGGCGGCTTTATGCCCAACGGCTTCGGTGCGGTATTAAGCGCGATGTTGATCACCATGTTCTCGTTTATGGGCGCAGAAATTGTCACCATTGCCGCCGCGGAATCCGACACGCCGGAAAAACATATTGTCCGCGCCACTAACTCGGTTATCTGGCGTATTTCTATCTTCTATTTGTGCTCTATTTTTGTCGTCGTGGCATTAATTCCGTGGAATATGCCCGGACTAAAAGCCGTCGGTTCTTATCGCTCGGTACTGGAATTGCTCAATATTCCCCATGCGAAATTAATCATGGACTGTGTGATATTACTTTCCGTAACCAGCTGCCTGAACTCGGCGCTGTATACCGCTTCCAGGATGCTCTACTCCTTAAGCCGTCGCGGAGATGCGCCTGCGGTAATGGGTAAAATCAACCGCAGTAAAACCCCGTACGTGGCGGTGTTACTCTCCACCGGCGCGGCATTCTTAACGGTGGTGGTGAACTATTACGCGCCTGCGAAGGTATTTAAATTTCTGATCGACAGCTCCGGCGCTATCGCCCTGCTGGTTTATTTAGTCATCGCCGTTTCACAGTTGCGGATGCGCAAAATTCTGCGAGCAGAAGGAAGCGAAATTCGCTTGCGCATGTGGCTTTATCCCTGGCTCACCTGGCTGGTCATCGGCTTTATTACCTTTGTGTTGGTAGTGATGCTATTCCGCCCGGCGCAACAGTTAGAAGTGATCTCCACCGACTTATTAGCAATAGGGATTATCTGTACCGTGCCAATTATGGCGCGCTGGAATAAGCTGATAATGTGGCAAAAAACACCCGTTCATAATACGCGCTGATAATAATCAGGAGTCACACCATGACCATTACGTCTCTGGATGGCTATCGCTGGCTGAAGAACGATATTATTCGCGGTAATTTTCAACCGGATGAAAAATTACGGATGAGTTTGCTGACATCGCGTTATGCACTTGGCGTTGGGCCGTTGCGGGAAGCACTTTCTCAACTGGTGGCGGAACGGCTGGTCACGGTGGTGAATCAAAAAGGGTATCGGGTGGCGTCTATGTCAGAGCAGGAGCTGCTCGATATTTTCGATGCCCGCGCCAATATGGAAGCGATGTTAGTGAGTCTGGCGATTGCCCGCGGTAGCGATGAGTGGGAGGCAGAAGTTCTCGCAAAAGCGCATCTGCTCAGTAAGCTGGAAGCCTGTGACGCCAGCGAGAAAATGCTTGATGAGTGGGATCTGCGTCATCAGGCGTTTCATACAGCAATTGTGGCGGGCTGTGGTTCTCACTATTTGCTGCAAATGCGTGAACGGTTGTTTGATCTGGCGGCGCGCTATCGATTTATCTGGCTGCGGCGAACGGTGCTTTCGGTAGAAATGCTGGAGGATAAACACGATCAGCACCAGACCCTGACTGCGGCGGTACTGGCGCGAGATACCGCGCGCGCCAGTGAGTTAATGCGCCAGCATTTACTGACGCCAATTCCCATTATCCAGCAGGCGATGGCTGGCAATTAACTACTCTTCCGGAATACGCAACACTTGCCCCGGATAAATTTTATCCGGGCTTTTTAGCATCGGTTTATTCGCTTCGAAGATTTTATTGTACAGATTAGCGTTACCGTAGACCTGTTTGGAAATGGCACTCAGAGTGTCGCCAGACTTAACGGTATAAAACTGGCTGGCAGTGGCTGGTGTCGCCGTTTTCACCTGATCATCAACACTGGCAATACCGGAAATATTCCCCACCGCAACAAGGATTTTCTCCTTCGCCTCCTGACTCAGGCCGTCACCAGTGACCGTCGCTTTGCCGTCGGCAATTTGAATGTTCACTTTATCGGCATCAGGTATACCGGTTTTGCTCAGATGCTCCTGCACCTTCTTCGCCTGATCGTCTTTATCGTGCTGACCTGTAACCGCGTCCCAGAGTTTTTCTCCGGCATCTTTCACAAAATTGAACAGACCCATAGCTACCTCATTCGTTAACGGAAACACTCAGAAAGTGTAGCAGAGGAACGCGGCGCGTTAACGCCGCGGGGGGGAGCACAGGTTTAATCGCGGGTTTGCACCCAGAACGCGTGAATCAAACCGGGGATATACCCAAGCAGTGTCAGCAGAATATTAATAATGAACGCCCAACCGAACCCTTTACCGAGCAGCACGCCGAGCGGCGGCAGAATGATGGTGATGACGATTCTCCAGAAACCCATATGTACTCCCTATAAGAAAATTACTCATTGTTTAAAAAGAGATTTTATCTCTTAAGCGTAGTAATTTTAGCGGAGCCTGCCAGTTTCAGCTTACGCTTTTACTCTCATTTACGCTGCTGAGGCTGGTATATGTTGCATTTTTAGTTTAGAGTTTACTTAATTTAGAAAATACTTAAATAAATATGACTGAACTCGCGCAATTACAGGCCAGTGCCGAACAGGCAGCGGCCTTATTGAAAGCAATGAGCCATCCTAAACGATTGCTGATTCTGTGCATGCTTAGCGGTTCCCCCGGCACCAGCGCGGGAGAGCTGACGCGCATTACCGGACTGAGTGCCTCTGCGACATCACAGCATCTCGCTCGTATGCGGGACGAAGGGCTTATCGACAGCCAACGGGATGCCCAACGCATTCTATATTCCATTAAAAATGAGGCGGTAAATGCTATTATCGCCACCCTGAAAAATGTCTATTGTCCGTAAGGAGTCACTATGGCTTTGACAACCATTTCGCCGCATGATGCACAAGAATTAATCGCACGCGGCGCAAAGTTAATCGATATTCGTGACGCTGATGAATATCTTCGTGAACATATTCCTGAAGCAGATCTGGCTCCATTATCCGTGCTGGAACAGTCAGGTCTTCCACCTAAATTACGTCGCGAGCAAATTATATTCCACTGCCAGGCAGGTAAACGCACCAGTAATAACGCCGATAAATTAGCAGCGATTGCCGCTCCCGCAGAAATATTTTTACTCGAAGATGGGATTGATGGCTGGAAAAGAGCTGGATTGCCAGTAGCGGTAAATAAATCTCAACCCTTGCCGTTAATGCGCCAGGTGCAGATCGCTGCGGGTGGTTTAATATTAATCGGCGTTGTACTGGGTTATACCGTAAATAGCGGTTTCTTCTTATTAAGTGGCTTTGTTGGTGCCGGGTTACTGTTTGCAGGAATCAGCGGTTTTTGTGGAATGGCAAGGTTGTTAGATAAGATGCCGTGGAACCAACGAGCTTGAGAAGCGACGCCGGACGCGCCCTAGCAGCGACATCCGGCCTCAGTAATTAGATCAGGAAATCGTCGAGAGATTTACCTTCTGCCAGCGCCTGAGCAATTGGCTTCGGTGTACGGCCCTGACCGGTCCAGGTCTTAGTTTCACCGTTAACATCAGTGAATTTATATTTCGCCGGACGCGGCTGGCGTTTTTTACCAGCACGTGGTGCAGCAGCAGAGCTATTACCCAATAACTCTTCCGGGTTAATTCCGTCAGCTTTCATCAGCTCCAGCCAGGTGCTAATTTTTTCCTGACGCTCAGCCAGTTCACGCTGCTGCTGTTCTTCTTCTTCACGTCTTTCTTTAGTGACAACCCTGAATTTTTCGAGCATTTCTTCAAGAACGTCAATGGAGAATTCGCGAGCCATCGCACGGAGGGTTCGAATGTTATTTAAACTTTGTAACATTACGGACATAATAAAGAAAACCTTTTAACGCCAAAACAAAAAAGTATTTCGTCGCGTAGTGTAAGCGATCACTTATTATATTTCCACAAAATTTAATCTATTTACAGTCCTGCGCGAGATTATTTCAGCTGTTATTTTCTGAAACTCTCAGAATAATTTCAAGATTATATATTAGCCATTTTGATGAGTAATTTAGGTTATTGGTGAACAGAGTGGCGCTCTCTGCTCGCTAACTCCGCAAGCCTGATAAAACCGAAGTGAATAAAAATGCAATATAACAGAATAAAAGAAAACACCCCTCACTGGTGCTTTCTGCTGTTAATGTACATTTTCTGGCATCAAAAATGCTGTAAATGACCCGGTCACGACAAACACCGAATTCTCTACGCTTATAGCGTTACCTCACCCCCAAACTTAAAGGCAAGGTCATATCCAATTGATTTGATTGAAAATAAATCATATCGGCATGTAAAAATCCACAATGTACAAAAAACGAGCCGTTATGGAATATTTTATCTACAAAAACTGACTAAATAAAAGTTTTTCACTAATTGATTAGTCATAGCCAGCGATATACGCTATGCGAAAATGCAGATGGCAATGAGATCCACTGCTTTCATCTCCATTAACATCCCATTACGCTTTATTAAGGAGCATTAGCATGTTCTCACCGCAGTCACGCTTGCGTCATGCAGTTGCAGATACGTTCGCGATGGTTGTTTACTGTTCTGTCGTGAACATGTGTATTGAAGTTTTCCTCTCCGGAATGAGCTTCGAACAGTCTTTTTATTCCAGATTGGTAGCGATTCCGGTGAACATCTTAATTGCATGGCCATACGGTATGTACCGCGATCTGTTTATGCGCGCGGCACGCAAAGTTAGCCCGTCGGGCTGGATAAAAAATCTGGCTGATATCCTGGCTTATGTGACGTTCCAGTCACCGGTGTATGTGGCGATCTTGTTAGTGGTGGGCGCAGACTGGCATCAGATTATGGCGGCGGTCAGTTCAAACATCGTTGTTTCGATGTTGATGGGGGCGGTTTATGGCTACTTCCTCGATTATTGCCGCCGACTGTTTAAAGTCAGCCGTTACCAGCAGGTAAAAGCCTGACTCTTCTTTTCGCGACTGGCATCGCCAGTCGCGTCTTTAACTGGCTTCGCCAAATAAACCATTCAAATAACGTTCAAGCGCAACACGCGAACTGAAGCCATGCGGGATACCGTAATGCTCGTGTCGCTCGCCTGCTAAATAGAGCGGAAATTGCTGGTAATGATCGCAAGTTTTAATATCGGAAGCGGGTTCAGCCAGTGTTGAACTGCGTTCTTTTAATGTTGGATGAATTACCAGAGCGGTACGTCCCATTCGCGCTTCGCGATTAACATAGACATAATTTTCCCCACGGCGGTAACCATACGCTTTCTGGGTTACCACATCGACAGTAAAACCGACTTTTTCAAGTACGCGCGCCACCTCGTCTGGTCGTAAATACATATTTGATCCTCGTTATTTTCAACCGCGGGCCGGTAATGACTCCAACTTACTGATAGTGTTTTATGTTCAGATAATGCCCGATGACCTTGTCATGCAGCTCCACCGATTTTGAGAACGACAGTGACTTCCGTCCCAGCCTTGCCAGATGTTGTCTCAGATTCAGATTATGTCGCTCAATGCGCTGAGTGTAACGCTTGCTGATAACGTGCAGCTTTCCCTTCAGGCGTGATTCATACAGCGGCCAGCCATCCGTCATCCATACCACGACCTCAAAGGCCGACAGCAGGCTCAGAAGACGCTCCAGTGTGGCCAGAGTGCGTTCACCGAAGAC
>NZ_MDGW01000022.1:0-38608 GCF_001712525.1 Shigella sp. FC1661 | reverse complement strand
TTTGCCGTTACGCACCACGCCTTCAGTAGCGGAGCAGGAAGGACATCTGATGGAAATGGAAGCCACGCAAGCACCTTAAAATCACCATCATACACTAAATCAGTAAGTTGGCAGCATTACCTGATGATTGTTCAGGTTGGGCGCATGCAGTCAGCAGTAATGTGGCGGTAATTAGTGACACTATGACGACCAGACTCCTGTTGGTCTTCATTGGGATTTCCTTGAGCTACTCAGTTTGTTGACAAAGTGTTCGTTGTTTTTGCCGGATGCGGCGTGAACGCCTTATCCGGCCTACAAAATCTCGTAAATTCAATATATTGCACCATCCTCGTAGGCCTGATAAGCGTAGCGCATCAGGCAATTCTGTGTTTGTCATACGTAAAAAAGGGCGATCTTCCGACCGCCCTTTTTCTTATTTAATGTGTTTACGCGTTTTTCAGAACTTCGCTAACAATCTCAACCGCTTCTTTCTCAATCTGCTTGCGATGTTCTTCACCGAGGAAGCTTTCGCAGTAGATCTTATATGCGTCTTCCGTGCCTGACGGACGCGCGGCGAACCAGCCGTTGTCAGTCATCACTTTCAGACCGCCGATAGAAGCACCATTGCCCGGTGCCGCCGTCAGGCGCGCGGTGATCGGGTCGCCTGCCAGGGTGCTGGCGCTCACCATTTCCGGAGACAGCTTAGACAGCGCCGCTTTTTGTGCGGAAGTCGCAGCTGCCTGCAAACGGTTGTAGCTCGGCGCACCAAAGCGTTTTGCCAGTTCGTTGTAGTGTTCCTGCGGGTTCTTACCGGTGACAGCGGTGATTTCCGCCGCCAGCAGACACATGATGATGCCGTCTTTGTCGGTGGACCACGGCGTGCCGTCGAAACGCAGGAAGGAAGCCCCTGCGCTCTCTTCGCCGCCAAAGCCGAAGCTGCCGTCGAACAGACCATCAACAAACCATTTGAAACCTACCGGGACTTCTACCAGCTTGCGGCCCAAGTCATTGACCACACGGTCGATCATCGCAGAAGAAACCAGCGTTTTACCGACAGCAACATCTTTGCCCCACTGCGGACGATGCTGGAACAGGTAGTTGATCGCCACCGCCAGGTAGTGGTTCGGATTCATCAAACCTGCCGGAGTGACGATACCGTGACGGTCATAATCCGGGTCGTTAGCAAACGCCAGATCGAACTTATCACGCAGTGCCAGCAGGCCCGCCATCGCACACTCGGAGGAGCAGTCCATACGGATCGCGCCGTCTTTATCAAGGTGCATAAAGCGGAAGGTTTGATCGACCTGATCGTTAACGATGGTCA
Source organism: Shigella sp. FC1661 (assembly GCF_001712525.1). Classification (NCBI taxonomy): domain Bacteria; kingdom Pseudomonadati; phylum Pseudomonadota; class Gammaproteobacteria; order Enterobacterales; family Enterobacteriaceae; genus Shigella; species Shigella sp. FC1661. The sequence goes on along the minus strand of NZ_MDGW01000022.1, from coordinate 37,305 downwards.
GGTTGAGGTTGTAATACTCGCCAATACGCTTCCAGTATTCGATACCGGAACCGCCCAGCGGATCAACGCCCAGCGTCAGGCCCGCTTTCTGAATCGCCGCCATATCAACGATATCGGCCAGACCTTCCACAAACGGCTGCACCAGATCCTGCTCTTTCACATGACCGGATGCCATCGCTTCGTCGAGGGAGATACGCTTCACGCCTTTCAGGCCATCGGCCAGCAGTGCGTTGGCCCTGTCTTCCACCACTTTGGTGACGTTGGTATCAGCCGGGCCACCATTTGGCGGATTGTACTTGATACCACCATCTTCCGGCGGGTTATGGGACGGTGTAATCACGATACCGTCTGCCAGCGGACCACCTTTTTTATTGTGAACCAGGATGGCATTGGAAACGGCAGGCGTTGGAGTGAAGCCATTGTTTTCCTGCACAATGACATCAACGCCGTTCGCTGCCAGCACTTCCAGTACGGAAATGAACGCAGGCTCGGACAGGGCGTGAGTATCTTTACCCACATAGCAAGGGCCAGTGATGCCGTTTTTCGCACGTTCTTCAGCAATTGCCTGAGCGATCGCCAGAATGTGCGGCTCGTTAAAGCTGTGGCGCGCTGCACTGCCACGGTGACCGGAAGTACCGAATTTCACCGCGTGCTCCGCATTCCCTGCTTCTGGTTTCAGTACATAATATTGCGCCGTCAGTTGGGCGACGTTAATCAAATCACTCTGTTGTGCAGGTTGGCCTGCACGATTGTGGATTGCCATTGCTTTGTCCTTTGTCTGCAACGTTTTAGATAGTTCCGCAAACCTTCTCAATCAATTCCGCCGGGAATTGCATCGACTGCATGATGTGTTCGATCATGCTGCATTTACGGCCGGTGTTGGTGTTGGTGATCACCCAATACGGCGTGCCTGGCACATGTTTCGGCTTGGTCTGATTACCATTTTTCAGCAGCGTTTGTTCATCTGCCGCAAAGTAAACGCGTGTACGACCGTGCAACGATTCCGTTGCTTCGGCAAACGCCTGGGCGTCAAGAGAATATAGTGTAGACAACAGCAGCATAAAGCGATTGACCGCTCGCTTTTGCTCTGCGTATTCGTCAGAAAGCAGAAGTTCACGCATTGCGCGAACCTTGTCTTTAATCGTTTTGACCGGCTTCGCTTCGACGATAGCAGGTGACGCACGCGAACCTCTTTCGTCACCGGAGCAGCAGGCTGTGATGCGGCGGAAAATTTCAACATACGCCGTAAAATGTCGGATGCGCTCTCGCCGATATGCTTAGTGTGGCTGGCAATATAGCTGTAGAGTTCATCATCAACTTCAATCGTTTTCATCTTAATCCAGTGCAGTGTCTTAGCTGAATACAAGTCGCCAAGAGTATATGAATAAATCCCGGCAGCGGATAGCGTCAAGCCTGGCTTGCAGAAAAACTCGGAATAAACCTTATTTGTTGCAGCCCTGTGGCACAATGGTCAACATAATACCCTAACACGACAACGCGAAAAAAAGAACTTTGCCATGAAATTGAATATCCGCGCGCAAACTGCACAAAACCAGCACAATAATTCTCCCATCGTTCTTGTCCATGGTCTGTTTGGTAGCCTCGACAACCTTGGCGTACTGGCTCGCGATCTGGTAAACGATCACAATATCATCCAGGTTGATATGCGTAACCACGGTCTTTCACCGAGAGATCCGGTAATGAATTACCCGGCGATGGCGCAGGATCTTGTTGATACTCTGGATGCACAGCAGATCGACAAAGCAACATTTATCGGTCACTCCATGGGCGGTAAAGCGGTAATGGCACTTACGGCACTGGCCCGCGATCGCATCGATAAACTGGTGGCGATCGATATCGCACCGGTCGACTATCACGTACGCCGTCATGATGAGATTTTCGCGGCTATCAACGCGGTCAGTGAATCGGACGCACAAACTCGCCAGCAAGCAGCAGCAATAATGCGCCAGCATCTTAATGAAGAAGGGGTGATTCAGTTTCTGTTGAAATCTTTTGTTGACGGGGAGTGGCGCTTTAACGTGCCGGTATTGTGGGATCAGTATCCGCATATTGTGGGTTGGGAGAAAATCCCGGCATGGGATCACCCTGCCCTGTTTATCCCTAGCGGCAATTCTCCGTATGTTAGCGAGCAGTACCGTGATGATTTACTGGCACAATTTCCACAGGCACGGGCGCATGTGATTGCAGGCGCGGGTCACTGGGTCCATGCTGAAAAACCGGATGCGGTATTACGCGCTATCCGTCGCTATCTCAATGATTAACGCAACTGATTAAAAACCCAGCGTCCGCGTCGCTTTCCGCGCGTGGGCGTTGGCGTGACTCATCGCGCTGATGTATTATGGCGCGCTATCCATCCGGGCAGAGGCCTGGCTGATTGTTTCCCCCGAAGTCACCAAGATCATGGCCAAAGAACAAACGGACCGTACGACATTAGATCTGTTCGCGCACGAGCGTCGACCGGGACGACCGAAAACTAATCCGCTTTCGCGCGATGAACAGCTGCGTATTAATAAACGCAACCAGCTAAAACGCGACAAAGTACGTGGCCTTAAGCGTGTCGAACTGAAGCTGAACGCGGAAGCTGTCGAGGCGCTGAACGAGCTGGCGGAGTCGCGCAATATGAGCCGTAGCGAACTGATCGAAGAGATGTTAATGCAGCAACTGGCGGCGCTGCGTAGTCAGGGCATCGTTTAAATTTCCACTTTCATGTAGCACAGTGTGCAGTCCTGCTCGTTTGCTGATTCCGCAAGACTGCCTGTTCTGCTATGATTGCCTTTATCCGTGGGCAATTCCCCCCCCCATTTCAATAAGTTTCAAGAGGTTATTTCACTCATGGCTATCACTGGCATCTTTTTCGGCAGCGACACCGGTAATACCGAAAATATCGCAAAAATGATTCAAAAACAGCTTGGTAAAGACGTTGCCGATGTCCATGACATTGCAAAAAGCAGCAAAGAAGATCTGGAAGCTTATGACATTCTGCTGCTGGGCATCCCAACCTGGTATTATGGCGAAGCGCAGTGTGACTGGGATGACTTCTTCCCGACTCTCGAAGAGATTGATTTCAACGGCAAACTGGTTGCGCTGTTTGGTTGTGGTGACCAGGAAGATTACGCCGAATATTTCTGCGACGCATTGGGCACCATCCGCGACATCATTGAACCGCGCGGTGCAACGATCGTTGGTCACTGGCCAACTGCGGGCTATCATTTCGAAGCATCAAAAGGTCTGGCTGATGACGACCACTTTGTCGGTCTGGCTATCGACGAAGACCGTCAGCCGGAACTGACCGCTGAACGTGTAGAAAAATGGGTTAAACAGATTTCTGAAGAGTTGCATCTCGACGAAATTCTCAATGCCTGATGTGATGCGGCGTAGACTCATGTCTACGCCGTATTAATAGATAATGCCAATCAAAATAATTGCTACAAATTTGTAACTTTGCTGTTGTACCTGTACAATGTCCCGGTGTTCAAGTGGCCTTGCCGTTGTAAATGTAAGCTGTGCCACGTTTTTATTAACAATATTTGCCAGGGACTTGTGGTTTTCATTTAGGCGTGGCAATTCTATAATGATACGCATTATCTCAAGAGCAAATTCTGTCACTTCTTCTAATGAAGTGAACCGCTTAGTAACAGGACAGATTCCGCATGACTGATAACAATACCGCCCTAAAGAAAGCTGGCCTGAAAGTAACGCTTCCTCGTTTAAAAATCCTGGAAGTTCTTCAGGAGCCGGACAACCATCACGTCAGTGCGGAAGATTTATACAAACGTCTGATCGATATGGGTGAAGAAATTGGTCTGGCTACGGTATATCGCGTACTGAACCAGTTTGACGACGCTGGTATCGTCACCCGCCACAATTTTGAAGGCGGTAAATCCGTATTTGAACTGACACAGCAACATCACCACGATCACCTGATCTGCCTCGACTGCGGCAAGGTTATCGAATTTAGTGATGATTCCATCGAAGCGCGTCAGCGTGAAATTGCCGCAAAACATGGCATTCGCCTGACTAACCACAGTCTCTATCTTTACGGTCACTGTGCCGAAGGCGATTGCCGCGAAGATGAACATGCGCACGAAGGCAAATAAGCCAGCCTGAATGAGAAAAAGCCAACCTGCGGGTTGGCTTTTTTATGCAAGGGAAATAAGAAAAGCGAGAGTTACAGCTCTCACTTATTTGTTATTACTGCGAATTTCCTGCCAAACTTTATCACAATCGGCTTTCACCGCCTGATCATTTCCGGTTTGCGTTGCACGCAGACACTGCTGATAATCCAGTACGCGGACACTTTCCTGGTCGGCAAAATGCTGATGTTGTTTCTCTTTCTTCAGCACGTTTAACACGCTCTGGCAGGCTTCAATTTTTTCTGGCGAACCTTGTGCGGTGTTGATACAGGCGCTGTATGCCTCTTTCAGACGACTGTCTTCCTGTGGCGCGGTTGATTGCGCACAAGCTACCAGCCCCGATGCCATTATGGCGATGAGAATCAGTTTTTTCATAGCAAATTCCTCAAACGTGCGGCAGGCACAAACCTGCAGTCGGGCATCAGAAGATGGTGAATGGTGCGATTACCATAAATTTCACGTCACGCTCATCCTGGAAGATGTTGCCGTAACCACCGCCCCAGCTTGGGATGTCGGAGTGGTTGTCGTATTCGGTGAAGTGCAGTTTGAACATCGTGCCTTTGGCGCGACCGTCCTGAATGGTGTAGACCGCATCCAGGCTGTATGCAGACTCTTCAATAGTCCGGTTTTTGTCGTAGTACGCATCCGGATTGCTCTGCCAGGTCGCAGGTTTAGCATCCCATGCGTAAACGTAGGAAGCGCCGATGGCGAAGCCTGGAAGATTCCAGTTTTTCAGGTCATACATCGCACCGAAGAAGACCGCTTTTTCGCCGTTAGCGTTGAAGTCGGAACGGTTATCCCACCAGATATCCAGGCGGCCGTTGGAGGAAGCGTAGGTTGGAGTCATACGTTGCAGGAAGTATCCCTGCTGACCGTCAGCCTTAACCCAGGTGCCTTCGAGGCGCAAATCCACTACGTCAGCCGCCCGGTAACCAAAGGTCAACGCTTGCAGCCAGGCGGTGCCGTCATAAAGGTCGTTGACGCTGCGATCGTCAACTTTATCGCGCGTACCATAGAACTGGTAGCTGGTGGTTAACGGGCTACCGGCGATATCAAATTTGTAGCTGGCTTTGGCAAAATATTGATCGATATACCCTTCCGCCTGACCAAATGCCGCTTCCAGTACGAAGTTATTTTTGAAGTCGTATTTCGCCCCAAGGGAGTGCAGATAATCAACTTTGGTGGTTTTATCGTTCTGATAAAACTCATCCATTTCCAGATGCCACGGCGCTTTGTATTCGTTGGTCCACATGTAGGAGAAACTCAACGCACCAGCATCGCCGTAATCAAAATTCGCCCCGGCTTCCGCCCCCTGATAAGTACCTGGCATAAAGCTCCAGTGCGGCGCTAACAGCGTTTGACCAGTTGGCTGAATGTAACCTGCCCTCGCCCAAACCGGACCGTATTTAAATTTGGCCGCAGCTTTATACAGGCTTATACCGCTTTTGTCGCCGGACCAGTCTTCGTCATAGGCTTTATTACTTTTTGAAAACGCGATTTCGTTCGGGTGGGAGCTGTCGCCGTTTTCCGCCATTTCAATCGCCGTAAACACAGCAATATCAAGGCCGAACATATCAGCAGCATAACCGGACTGAAAATCGAGGTTGGCATTCCAGGTGGAGTGAGAAAGGTTGGTTTTGTATTTGTCGCCGTCGGTAACATCTTTACGGTCGCGTTCACGCTGCCAGTAATATATACCGCCGGTTAAGGTTGAATCGTCGATGAATCCTTCGGCGCGAGCCTCCGGCATTGCCATAAAGCCCGACATTGCTGTAACACCGGCGATAGCCAGCGCCAGCGTACTACGTTTGCCACTAAACGTACGCATGGGTTAATCCTCTTTGACGTATAAATTGCTGCACCAAAGGTGAACAGCGAAAAAAATAAAAATTAAAAAAGTAGCATTGAGAAAAGTCTCGCTGACTACAGGAATAGACTATTTTTCGCGACGCGAATTATCAATCTCTTTCTGTAACCAGAATGTAAGAACATGAGCAACCGCACATATTTTGATGATTTTTGTTACAAGGCTTAAGTTTGCGGTTGAAAGGCTTGCAGAAGAATAAAAGCGTAAATTTCCAGCAAGATGAAAGCGGTTACATTTTATTTAATTATGGTTTGTGATTTTAAATTTATTTTATGGATAAATTGCGAAGCGGAATTAATTCGCGAAGAAAAGCAGAAAAAACGCCGCAGAGTACGGCGTTTGGGATTGTTTGCTATTTCTTGCCGGATGCGACGTAAATGCCTCACCCGGCCTGGTAGAACTTAAAATTACTCGCCTACTTTCGCCCAGGTATCACGCAGCCCAACGGTGCGGTTAAATACCGGTTTTTCCGCTGTGGAATGGCGGCTGTCGAGGCAGAAGTAACCTTCACGCTCAAACTGGAATGCTTTACCCGCAACCGCATCTTTCAGCGACGGTTCAGCAAAGCCCTGTTTGATCACCAGCGATTCCGGGTTAATCACCGACAGGAAATCATCCGCAGCACCTGGGTTAGGCACGCTGAACAGACGGTCGTACAGACGGATTTCAACCGGCAGCGCATGTGCCGCGCTCACCCAGTGAATAACACCTTTGACTTTACGACCATCTGCCGGATCTTTGCTTAAGGTGTCGGCGTCATAAGTACAGAAGATGGTGGTGATATTGCCTTCGGCATCTTTCTCCACGCGTTCTGCCTTAATGACGTAAGCATTACGCAGACGCACTTCTTTACCCAGCACCAGACGTTTGTACTGCTTGTTAGCTTCTTCGCGGAAATCGGCGCGATCGATCCAAATCTCACCGCTAAACGGCACCTGGCGGCTACCCATTTCCGGTTTGTTCGGATGGTTCGGCATGGTAACCATTTCGCCTTCGCCCTGATAGTTTTCGATAACCAGTTTCACCGGATCGATAACCGCCATTGCGCGCGGGGCGTTTTCGTTGAGATCTTCACGGATGCAGGATTCCAGCGACGCCATCTCAATGGTGTTGTCCTGCTTGGTCACGCCGATGCGTTTGCAGAACTCACGAATAGAAGCAGCAGTGTAACCACGACGACGCAGACCGGAAATGGTCGGCATACGCGGGTCATCCCAGCCTTCAACGTGCTTGTCGGTCACCAGCAGGTTCAGCTTACGCTTGGACATCACAGTGTATTCCAGATTCAGGCGCGAGAATTCGTACTGGCGCGGGTGAACAGGAATGGTGATGTTGTCCAGCACCCAGTCGTACAGGCGACGGTTGTCCTGGAACTCAAGCGTACACAGAGAGTGCGTAATACCTTCCAGGGCATCGCTGATGCAGTGGGTGAAGTCGTACATCGGGTAGATGCACCACTTGTTGCCAGTCTGGTGGTGTTCAGCAAATTTAATGCGGTACAGCACCGGATCGCGCATCACGATAAACGGTGAAGCCATGTCGATTTTCGCACGCAGGCAGGCTTTACCTTCTTCAAAACCACCGGCACGCATTTTTTCGAACAGCGCCAGGTTCTCTTCAACGCTGCGGTCGCGGTACGGGCTGTTTTTACCCGGTTGCGTCAGGGTGCCGCGGTATTCGCGGATCTGTTCCGGCGTCAGTTCATCAACGTACGCCAGGCCTTTATTGATCAGTTCGATCGCATAGGCGTGGAGCTGATCAAAATAATCGGAGGAGTAACGGACGTTACCAGACCAGTGAAAACCTAACCACTCTACGTCGTTTTTGATCGACTCAACATACTCGATATCTTCTTTTACCGGGTTAGTGTCGTCGAAACGCAGGTTGCACTGGCCTTTATAGTCCTGGGCGATCCCGAAGTTCAGGCAGATAGATTTCGCATGGCCAATATGCAGATAGCCATTCGGCTCCGGCGGGAAACGGGTGTGTACTGTGGTGTGCTTACCACTGGCCAGATCTTCATCGATGATCTGACGGATAAAGTTAGTCGGGCGGGCTTCTGCCTCACTCATCGTGGATTCCTCAAAGCGTAAACAACGTATAACGGCGTATGATCTTATAAGCGGGACAGGCTGACAACTGTTAGTTTTTTAAAATTGATAATCTAACAAGGATTATGGGGATGATTGATGAAAAAAAAAGCGGCAGAGAAGATCTCCACCGCTTGTCATTGTTGGATGCGACGCTCAAGCGTCGCATCAGGCATAAAGCAGATTACTTTTTGATTTCATACAGCGGTGTTTGACCCGCCACAACATGGCCCTGAGCTTTAATGATCAAGCCACTGAAATCGTCGATATTGCTGCAAACCACCGGGCTAATCATCGAGCGGGCGTTAGCGTTCAGGTAATCCAGATCCATTTCCAGAATCGGTTGCCCTGCGCTTACCTGCGCACCCTCTTCCACCAGACGTTTAAAGCCTTTACCTTCCAGCGCTACGGTGTCGATACCCATATGGACGACGATCTCCGCGCCTTTTTCGGTTTCCAGGCAGAACGCGTGGTTGGTGTTGAAGATTTTCACGATTGTCCCTGCGGCTGGTGATACGACGATTTTATCTGTCGGTTTCACCGCCACACCGTCACCCACCGCTTTGCTGGCGAATGCTTCGTCAGGAACCTGATCCAGTGCCACGACATCACCGGTAATCGGCGATACCAGCTCCGCGATAGATACCGCGTTTGGTACAGCCTGCGGTTTTGCTACAGGCGCGGCAGTTGACGGAGTTGCTTCAGCTGACGCAGCGGCTACCGGACCACGGGCAACGACTTTCTTCATCGCATCGCCGATGGATTCTGCTTTCGCGCCAACAATCACCTGAATAGTCTGTTTGTTCAGTTTCACTACACCAGAAGCACCCAGACGTTTACACATCGTATCGTTGACGCGGGCAGAGTCAGCCACGGTCAGGCGCAGACGGGTGATACAGGCGTCAATTGCTTTCAGGTTGTCAGTGCCACCAACCGCAGCAATATAGTTGGTCGCCAGTTGATTGAGGCCTTCTTCAGTGTTGCTGTTGGCTTCTTCAGTAACGATCTCGTCTTCTTTATCTTCACGACCCGGCGTTTTCAGGTTGAACATGCGGATAACCAAACTGAACACCACGAAGTAGATAGCGAAGAAGACAACACCCATCACCAGCAGCATCCAGACGTTCTGGCTGGCGGCCGGCAGATTATACATCAACGCGTAGTCGATAGCCCCCGCAGAGAAAGAGAAGCCAGCATGGATACCCAGCAGTGTTGCCACAAACAGGCTGATACCGGTCAGCAGTGCGTGCAGGAGGTACAGCAGCGGTGCAAGGAACATGAACAGGAATTCCAGCGGCTCAGTCACACCGGTCAGGAACGCAGTAACAGCAACAGAAAGCAGCATCCCGCCAACCATCGGACGACGCTCTTTCGGTGCTGCGAAGTACATCGCCAGCGCCGCACCCGGCAGACCGAACATCATAATCGGGAAGAAGCCGGACATGAACATCCCCGCGGTGCCGTCACCGGCATAGAAGCGGTTGATATCACCGTGGAAAACCGTACCCGCCGCGTTGGTGAATTCACCAATCTGGAACCAGGCGATGGTGTTCAGCACCTGATGCAGACCGGTTGGGATCAGCAGACGGTTGATGAAACCAAAGATACCGGAACCCAGCGCGCCCGCAGAAACGATCCACTCGCCTCCTGCATGGATAGCGTGCTGTACCGGCGGCCAGACGTAACCAAAAATGGCCGCCAGCACCAGGCAGAAGAAGCCGGTGGCAATCGGCACAAAGCGTTTGCCGCCGAAGAAGCTCAGGAAGTCCGGCAGTTTAATATCGGACCAACGGTTATAGGCTGCGCCACCAACCAGACCGGTAATGATACCCGCCAGTACACCCATGTTTATTTCTGGGTTGATGGTCACCATCGCTTTGGTTAACACAAAGTAACCTACCGCACCCGCCAGCGCCGCCGCACCTGCGCTGTCTTTCGACCAGCTGGATGCCACACCGATGGCGAAGATTAATGCGAGGTTATCAAAAATCGCACCGCCCGCCTGGGCAATAAACGCAACGTTAAGTAAATCTGGCTGACCGAATCGCAGCAACAGTGCCGCCACCGGCAGCACCGCGATAGGGAGCTGTAACGCCCTACCGAGTCGCTGGAAAAAACCTAAAATATTCATCTTATTCCCCCTACGAGAACCCTATTTGGCTCGTTTAAAGCCGTATTTTTATTTTGCTGCAAATTGTACTGCCGATGTTCTGTAATCAGATTGTTAGATCATCTGCTACAGAGTGTGTGAAAATTTAATTCGTATCGCAAATTAAACGCGTGTCTTTTGTGAGTTTTGTCACCAAATATCGTTATCATCACTCCCTTTTACTGGCTAAACCAGAAAACTTATTTTATCATTCAAAAAAATCAGGTCGATTGACGCCTGTCTGCGCAAATCCAGGTTACGCTTAAAGATGCCTAATCCGCCAACGGCTTACATTTTACTTATTGAGGTGAATAATGAGACTGATCCCCCTGACTACCGCTGAACAGGTCGGCAAATGGGCTGCTCGCCATATCGTCAATCGTATCAATGCGTTCAAACCGACTGCCGATCGTCCGTTTGTTCTGGGCCTGCCAACTGGCGGCACGCCGATGACCACCTATAAAGCGTTAGTCGAAATGCATAAAGCAGGCCAGGTCAGCTTTAAGCACGTTGTCACCTTCAACATGGACGAATATGTCGGTCTGCCGAAAGAGCATCCGGAAAGCTACTACAGCTTTATGCACCGTAATTTCTTCGATCACGTTGATATTCCAGCAGAAAACATCAACCTTCTCAACGGCAACGCCCCGGATATCGACGCCGAATGCCGCCAGTATGAAGAAAAAATCCGTTCTTACGGAAAAATTCATCTGTTTATGGGCGGTGTAGGTAACGACGGCCATATTGCATTTAACGAACCGGCGTCTTCTCTGGCTTCTCGTACTCGTATCAAAACCCTGACTCATGACACTCGCGTCGCGAACTCTCGTTTCTTTGATAACGATGTCAATCAGGTGCCAAAATATGCCCTGACTGTCGGTGTTGGTACATTGCTGGATGCCGAAGAAGTGATGATTCTGGTGCTGGGTAGCCAGAAAGCACTGGCACTGCAGGCTGCAGTTGAAGGTTGCGTGAACCACATGTGGACCATCAGCTGTCTGCAACTGCATCCAAAAGCGATCATGGTGTGCGATGAACCTTCCACCATGGAGCTGAAAGTTAAGACTTTAAGATATTTCAATGAATTAGAAGCAGAAAATATCAAAGGTCTGTAATTGTTATCCCTGCCCTGGCTCCTTGCTCAGGGCAATATTTTTTAAAATCGGGGGTCAGAATGTATGCATTAACCCAGGGCCGGATCTTTACCGGCCACGAATTTCTTGATGACCACGCGGTTGTTATCGCTGATGGCCTGATTAAAAGCGTCTGTCCGGTAGCGGAACTGCCGCCAGAGATCGAACAACGTTCACTGAACGGGGCCATTCTCTCCCCCGGTTTTATCGATGTGCAGTTAAACGGCTGCGGCGGCGTACAGTTTAACGACACCGCTGAAGCGGTCAGCGTGGAAACGCTGGAAATCATGCAGAAAGCCAATGAGAAATCAGGCTGTACTAACTATCTGCCGACGCTTATCACCACCAGCGATGAGCTGATGAAACAGGGCGTGCGCGTTATGCGCGAGTACCTGGCAAGACATCCGAATCAGGCGTTAGGTCTGCATCTGGAAGGTCCGTGGCTGAATCTGGTAAAAAAAGGCACCCATAATCCGAATTTTGTGCGTAAGCCTGATGCCGCGCTGGTCGATTTCCTGTGTGAAAACGCCGACGTCATTACCAAAGTGACCCTGGCACCGGAAATGGTTCCTGCGGAAGTCATCAGCAAACTGGCAAATGCCGGGATTGTGGTTTCTGCCGGTCACTCCAACGCGACGTTGAAAGAAGCGAAAGCCGGTTTCCGCGCGGGGATTACCTTTGCCACCCATCTGTACAACGCGATGCCGTATATTACCGGTCGTGAACCGGGCCTGGCGGGCGCGATCCTCGACGAAGCTGACATTTATTGCGGTATTATCGCTGATGGCCTGCATGTTGATTACGCCAACATTCGTAACGCTAAACGCCTTAAAGGCGACAAACTGTGTCTGGTTACCGACGCCACCGCGCCAGCAGGTGCCAACATTGAACAGTTCATTTTTGCGGGTAAAACAATATACTACCGTAACGGACTTTGTGTGGATGAGAACGGTACGTTAAGCGGTTCATCCTTAACCATGATTGAAGGCGTGCGTAATCTGGTCGAACATTGCGGTATCGCACTGGATGAAGTGCTGCGTATGGCGACGCTCTATCCGGCGCGTGCGATTGGCGTTGAGAAACGTCTCGGCACACTCGCCGCAGGTAAAGTAGCCAACCTGACCGCATTCACACCTGATTTTAAAATCACCAAGACCATCGTTAACGGTAACGAGGTCGTAACTCAATAAGAGAAAGTATGACACCAGGCGGACAAGCTCAGATAGGTAATGTTGATCTCGTAAAACAGCTTAACAGCGCGGCGGTTTATCGCCTGATTGACCAGTACGGGCCAATCTCGCGGATTCAGATTGCCGAGCAAAGCCAGCTTGCCCCCGCCAGCGTAACCAAAATTACGCGTCAGCTTATCGAACGCGGGCTGATCAAAGAAGTTGATCAGCAGGCCTCCACCGGGGGCCGCCGCGCTATCTCCATCGTCACCGAAACCCGCAATTTCCACGCAATCGGCGTACGGCTTGGTCGTCACGACGCCACCATCACCCTGTTTGATCTCAGCAGCAAAGTGCTGGCAGAAGAACATTACCCGCTGCCGGAACGTACCCAGCAAACGCTGGAACATGCCCTGTTGAATGCCATTGCTCAGTTTATTGATAGCTACCAGCGCAAACTGCGCGAGCTGATCGCGATTTCGGTGATCCTGCCAGGGCTTGTTGACCCGGACAGCGGCAAAATTCATTACATGCCGCATATTCAGGTAGAAAACTGGGGGCTGGTAGAAGCTCTGGAAGAACGTTTTAAAGTGACCTGTTTCGTTGGTCACGATATCCGTAGTCTGGCGCTGGCGGAGCACTACTTCGGTGCAAGTCAGGATTGCGAAGACTCCATTCTGGTGCGTGTCCATCGCGGAACCGGGGCCGGGATTATCTCTAACGGGCGCATTTTTATTGGCCGCAACGGTAACGTCGGTGAAATTGGCCATATTCAGGTCGAACCGCTGGGTGAACGCTGCCACTGCGGCAACTTTGGCTGCCTGGAAACTATCGCCGCCAACGCTGCCATTGAACAACGGGTGTTGAATCTGTTAAAGCAGGGCTACCAGAGCCGCGTGCCGCTGGACGACTGCACCATCAAAACTATCTGCAAAGCCGCGAACAAAGGCGATAGTCTGGCGTCGGAAGTAATTGAGTATGTCGGTCGTCATCTGGGTAAAACCATCGCCATTGCTATCAACTTATTTAATCCGCAAAAAATTGTTATTGCCGGTGAAATCACCGAAGCCGATAAAGTGCTGCTCCCTGCTATTGAAAGCTGCATTAATACCCAGGCGCTGAAGGCGTTTCGCACTAATCTGCCGGTGGTACGTTCTGAGCTGGATCACCGCTCGGCAATCGGCGCTTTTGCGCTGGTAAAACGCGCCATGCTCAACGGTATTTTGCTCCAGCATTTGCTGGAAAATTAATGTGCTTTTATAGTGGCGCTTATTGTTGTCAATATTCTGGGTAGTCCATGACCATTAAAAATGTAATTTGCGATATCGACGGCGTGCTGATGCACGATAACGTCGCCGTACCGGGTGCAGCGGAATTTTTGCACGGGATTATGGATAAAGGCCTGCCGCTGGTGTTGCTGACCAACTATCCTTCGCAGACTGGGCAAGATCTGGCGAACCGCTTTGCCACCGCAGGTGTCGATGTACCTGACAGCGTGTTTTATACCTCTGCGATGGCGACTGCCGATTTCCTGCGTCGCCAGGAAGGCAAGAAAGCGTATGTGGTGGGCGAAGGCGCACTGATTCATGAACTGTACAAAGCCGGTTTCACTATTACCGATGTGAACCCTGATTTCGTGATTGTTGGCGAAACGCGTTCCTACAACTGGGACATGATGCATAAAGCAGCCTATTTCGTCGCTAACGGTGCACGTTTTATCGCCACCAATCCGGACACCCACGGGCGCGGTTTTTATCCCGCGTGTGGCGCGTTGTGTGCAGGCATCGAAAAAATCTCCGGGCGTAAACCGTTCTATGTTGGTAAACCGAGTCCGTGGATCATCCGCGCGGCATTAAACAAAATGCAGGCGCATTCGGAAGAAACGGTGATTGTCGGCGATAACCTGCGTACCGATATTCTGGCGGGCTTCCAGGCAGGTCTGGAAACGATTCTGGTGCTTTCTGGTGTTTCATCGCTCGACGATATCGACAGTATGCCGTTCCGCCCAAGCTGGATTTACCCGTCGGTCGCTAAAATCGACGTTATCTGAATAGCAACCACTCCGCGGACGTGGTTGGCTCTGATGACAAACGCCAAACTGCCTGATGCGCTACGCTTATCAGGCCTACGCAGCTCCTGCAATATATTGAATTTTCATGCTTTTGTAGGCCGGATAAGGCGTTCACGCCGCATCCGGCATGAACAAATTGCACTTTGTCAGCAATTTGGCCCCCGTAAAATATAAACATTCAATAAAACCCGCTAAAAATTATCGATTCATCAATAAATATATCCTCACACCAGACCTTTTTTCACCAATCGACAATCACCATTACGTTTTTTATTTTTTCACCGCCAAATCGCTTGCGCACAGTGCTGCTTTGCGGCATTTTTTTAAACAAGCAAACACAACAAGCAACAAATACCAGGTTAACGGAGAAGGTTATGTGTTCAATTTTTGGCGTATTCGATATCAAAACAGACGCAGTTGAGCTGCGTAAGAAAGCACTCGAGCTGTCACGCCTGATGCGTCATCGTGGCCCGGACTGGTCCGGTATTTATGCCAGCGATAACGCCATTCTCGCTCACGAACGTCTGTCAATTGTTGACGTTAACGCGGGGGCGCAACCTCTCTACAACCAACAAAAAACCCACGTACTGGCGGTAAACGGTGAAATCTACAACCACCAGGCATTGCGCGCTGAATATGGCGATCGTTATCAGTTCCAGACAGGGTCTGACTGTGAAGTGATCCTCGCGCTGTATCAGGAAAAAGGGCCGGAATTTCTCGACGACTTGCAGGGCATGTTTGCCTTTGCCCTGTACGACAGCGAAAAAGATGCCTACCTGATTGGTCGCGACCATCTGGGGATCATCCCACTGTATATGGGCTATGACGAACACGGTCAGCTGTATGTGACCTCAGAAATGAAATCGCTGGTGCCAGTTTGCCGCACGATTAAAGAGTTCCCGGCGGGGAGCTATTTGTGGAGCCAGGACGGCGAAATCCGTTCTTATTATCATCGCGACTGGTTCGACTTTGATGCAGTGAAAGATAACGTGACCGACAAAAACGAGCTGCGTCAGGCTCTGGAAGATTCCGTTAAAAGCCATCTGATGTCTGATGTGCCTTACGGTGTGCTGCTTTCTGGTGGTCTGGATTCCTCAATTATTTCCGCTATCACCAAGAAATACGCAGCCCGTCGCGTGGAAGATCAGGAACGCTCTGAAGCCTGGTGGCCGCAGTTACACTCCTTTGCTGTAGGTCTGCCGGGTTCACCGGATCTTAAAGCAGCCCAGGAAGTGGCAAACCATCTGGGCACGGTGCATCACGAAATTCACTTCACTGTACAGGAAGGTCTGGATGCCATCCGCGACGTGATTTACCACATCGAAACTTATGATGTGACCACTATTCGCGCTTCAACACCGATGTATTTAATGTCGCGTAAGATCAAGGCGATGGGCATTAAAATGGTGCTGTCCGGTGAAGGTTCTGATGAAGTGTTTGGCGGTTATCTTTACTTCCATAAAGCGCCCAACGCTAAAGAACTGCATGAAGAGACGGTGCGTAAACTGCTGGCCCTGCATATGTATGACTGCGCGCGCGCCAACAAAGCGATGTCAGCCTGGGGCGTGGAAGCACGCGTTCCGTTCCTCGACAAAAAATTCCTTGATGTGGCGATGCGCATTAACCCGCAGGATAAAATGTGCGGTAACGGCAAAATGGAAAAACACATCCTGCGTGAATGTTTTGAGTCATACCTGCCCGCAAGCGTGGCCTGGCGGCAGAAAGAGCAGTTCTCCGATGGCGTCGGTTACAGTTGGATCGACACCCTGAAAGAAGTGGCGGCGCAGCAGGTTTCTAATCAGCAACTGGAAACTGCCCGCTTCCGCTTCCCGTACAACACGCCAACCTCAAAAGAAGCGTATCTGTACCGGGAGATCTTTGAAGAACTGTTCCCGCTTCCGAGCGCCGCTGAGTGCGTGCCTGGCGGTCCTTCCGTCGCGTGTTCTTCCGCTAAAGCGATCGAATGGGATGAAGCGTTCAAGAAAATGGACGATCCATCTGGTCGTGCGGTTGGTGTTCACCAGTCGGCATATAAGTAAGAAATGCGAAACAGCCCCGGTGAAATCCGGGGCTGTTTCAGTTATTGAGGTGCTTGTTGATTCTGATATGCAGTAAGGAAATGTTCCGGGTTTGCCACATCACTGTTTGACAACTCATCACTGTAGGCCAGTATTTCATAGATTAATTTCCCACCACTATTGTTGAATTCCGAATTTCATCCTGTACGACAAAAGAATGGCTGTAGGGTGGGGAAAAAACACAAAGTAAACAATAATTGACGAATATAGCGCCACGCTGTTCGCAACCTAACCAAACAGTCACTTTCGAGCAATTTTCCTTGAAAAAGAGGTTGACGCTGCAAGGCTCTATACGCATAATGCGCCCCGCAACGCCGATAAGGTATCGCGAAAAAAAAGATGGCTACGTAGCTCAGTTGGTTAGAGCACATCACTCATAATGATGGGGTCACAGGTTCGAATCCCGTCGTAGCCACCATCTTTTTTGCGGGAGTGGCGAAATTGGTAGACGCACCAGATTTAGGTTCTGGCGCCGCAAGGTGTGCGAGTTCAAGTCTCGCCTCCCGCACCATTCACCAGAAAGCGTTGTACGGATGGGGTATCGCCAAGCGGTAAGGCACCGGTTTTTGATACCGGCATTCCCTGGTTCGAATCCAGGTACCCCAGCCATCGAAGAAACAATCTGGCTACGTAGCTCAGTTGGTTAGAGCACATCACTCATAATGATGGGGTCACAGGTTCGAATCCCGTCGTAGCCACCAAATTCTGAATGTGTCGAATACGTTCGGCAAATTCAAAAACCAATTTGTTGGGGTATCGCCAAGCGGTAAGGCACCGGATTCTGATTCCGGCATTCCGAGGTTCGAATCCTCGTACCCCAGCCACATTAAAAAAGCTCGCTTCGGCGAGCTTTTTGCTTTTCTGCGTTCATTCAATGTCGAATGCGATGTTGACACGTCTTATCCTTCAATGTCGGATGCGACGCTGCCGCGTCTTATCCGACCTACGGTTGGCACGCATCCGGCAATGTTGTAAGGCTACAACCCTAACGCATATTTCAGCGCCTGACGTTTCAACACGCCAGCACGCTCTGCCGCCATTAACCCGAGATTACGCACAAAACGCAGCGGCGGCAGATTATTACTGAATCCGGCATAAAACAGATCCATACCACTTTGCATAATGAAGTTATCCGCCATGCGCCGCATCTGGTAACGCTTGAGGACAGGATAACTGGCCCACGCTTCACCGTAACTGCGGGCATTCACCAGAACATCAATCAGGGCATCGACATCACGATAACCAAGATTCACCCCCTGCCCCGCCAGCGGATGGATGGTATGCGCGGCATCGCCCACCAGCGCAAGCCCCGGCTGCACATACTGCAACGCATGTCGGCGCGTCAGCGGAAACGCACCAGCGGCAAGCGGTGTAACGTAACCCAGACGCGACGGGAAATGCTTCGCGATTTCCGCCTGGAGTTGCGCCATATTCATATTCTGCAACTGGCGAATACGCGCCGGAGAGTCATACCACACCAGCGATGCCCAGTTATCAAACAACGGCAGAAACGCACGCGGTCCGTCCGGGGTAAATTGCTGCCAGGTGCTGTCGCCGGGATCGTTCTCACACTGTACGCTAATCAACATGCACGACTGCGCATACTGCCAGGCATGAACGCCAATTCCCGCCATCTGCCGCACCTGAGAATTTGCGCCGTCGGCACCAATCACCAGTTTCGCGCGGATCGTTTCACCGCCCTTCAGTTCCAGCTCCTGAAGATCATTATCTCGATGTAATGCAATCAGCGAGCCTGGCACACGTAACGTTACTTTCGGATGCGCTTCCAGCGCCTGCCACAGCGCCTGTTGCAGGACGGTGTTTTCCACCATATAGCCAAGCAACGGTAGCTTAAGTTCAGCGGCGTCAAACACCACATGCGCCGTTTCCCACTCCCACGTTTCCAGTCTGCGGTAAGGATGGCAACGCATAGCCTGTACTGCATCCCAGACCCCTAACCCTTTAAGCAATGATACCGATGCGGCGCTGATCGCCGAGATCCGCACGTCCGGTTGGCTATCAGCGACAAACGGTGCAGGTTCTGCGTGCTCGATCACCGTTACCGAAAATCCGTGCTGTGCCAGCCCCAGCGCCAGCGCGCCGCCGACCATTCCTCCGCCGACAATGGCAATTTCCGTTGGTTGATTTGTCATGGTCAATCATCCTGTTAGCAATATGCTTTAAGTTTACAGGATTTTTACCCCCAAGGGCTGATAACGCTCATACTGGCCACAACGGCAGCAAAGCATTACACTATGCGCCCTGCATTCCTGGCTACTATTTCGCAAGAGCAAGTCGATGACCAAAAAACTCCATATTAAAACCTGGGGCTGTCAGATGAACGAGTACGATTCATCGAAGATGGCCGATCTGCTGGATGCCACCCACGGCTATCAACTGACCGACGTGGCGGAAGAAGCGGATGTGCTGCTGCTGAACACCTGCTCAATCCGCGAGAAGGCTCAGGAAAAAGTCTTCCATCAGTTGGGTCGCTGGAAACTGTTAAAAGAGAAGAATCCAGACCTGATTATCGGCGTCGGTGGCTGCGTGGCATCGCAAGAAGGCGAGCACATTCGCCAGCGCGCCCACTATGTCGATATTATTTTTGGGCCGCAAACGCTGCACCGTCTGCCGGAGATGATCAACTCCGTGCGCGGCGACCGCAGCCCGGTTGTAGATATCAGCTTCCCGGAAATCGAGAAGTTTGACCGTCTACCGGAACCGCGCGCCGAAGGGCCGACCGCGTTTGTCTCCATCATGGAAGGCTGCAATAAATATTGCACCTACTGCGTGGTGCCTTACACCCGTGGTGAAGAGGTAAGCCGTCCGTCTGACGATATTCTGTTTGAGATTGCCCAGCTTGCGGCTCAGGGCGTGCGTGAAGTCAACCTGCTCGGTCAGAACGTGAACGCCTGGCGTGGTGAAAACTACGACGGCTCCACCGGATCGTTTGCCGATCTGCTGCGTCTGGTTGCTGCGATCGACGGGATCGATCGTATTCGCTTTACCACCAGCCATCCGATCGAATTCACCGACGATATCATCGAAGTGTATCGCGACACGCCGGAGCTGGTGAGCTTCCTGCATCTGCCGGTACAGAGCGGTTCCGATCGCATTCTGAACCTGATGGGCCGTACTCATACGGCACTGGAGTACAAAGCGATCATCCGTAAACTGCGTGCGGCGCGTCCAGATATTCAGATCAGTTCTGATTTCATCGTTGGCTTCCCTGGCGAAACCACCGAAGACTTCGAGAAAACGATGAAGCTGATTGCCGACGTCAATTTCGACATGAGCTACAGCTTTATCTTCTCTGCACGTCCGGGTACACCAGCCGCCGATATGGTTGATGATGTTCCGGAAGAAGAGAAGAAGCAGCGTCTGTATATTCTGCAAGAACGTATCAATCAGCAAGCGATGGCATGGAGCCGCCGGATGCTCGGCACCACCCAGCGTATTCTGGTAGAAGGGACTTCGCGTAAGAGCATCATGGAGCTTTCCGGGCGTACCGAAAATAACCGCGTGGTCAACTTCGAGGGCACACCGGATATGATCGGTAAATTCGTCGATGTAGAAATTACCGACGTCTACCCGAACTCTCTGCGCGGTAAAGTGGTGCGTACTGAAGATGAAATGGGCCTGCGCGTGGCAGAAACACCGGAATCGGTGATTGCCCGTACCCGCAAAGAAAACGACCTTGGCGTGGGTTATTATCAGCCGTAATTCTCAGGCCCGCCGTTCCGGTGGGCCTTGTTTTTTCTCTCTTTATCCCCATCTTTATCGCAATGCTTGCGCCTTTTTCCTGTGGCGTGAATAATTTCCTTATAGGCCGGTGAATGTTCAGCTTCCGGCGGCATACAGATAAGAGGAACGGTTTGAACATAGACACTCGCGAAATCACCCTGGAGCCAGCAGACAACGCGCGTCTGTTGAGCCTGTGCGGCCCGTTTGATGACAACATCAAGCAGCTCGAACGCCGTCTCGGCATCGAGATCAATCGCCGCGACAACCACTTTAAACTGACCGGCCGTCCGATTTGCGTCACCGCTGCGGCAGACATTCTGCGTAGCCTGTATGTCGATACAGCCCCGATGCGCGGTCAGATTCAGGATATCGAACCGGAACAGATCCACCTTACGATTAAAGAAGCGCGAGTACTGGAGCAAAGTGCGGAGAGCGTGCCGGAGTACGGCAAAGCGGTCAATATCAAAACCAAACGCGGCGTAATTAAGCCGCGCACGCCAAACCAGGCGCAGTACATCGCCAATATTCTCGACCATGACATTACCTTCGGCGTTGGCCCGGCGGGTACGGGTAAAACCTACCTGGCAGTGGCTGCGGCAGTTGATGCCCTGGAGCGTCAGGAGATTCGCCGTATTCTGCTGACTCGTCCGGCGGTCGAAGCCGGTGAGAAACTGGGCTTCCTGCCTGGCGATTTAAGCCAGAAAGTAGACCCGTATCTGCGCCCACTGTACGACGCGCTGTTTGAAATGCTGGGCTTTGAGAAAGTTGAGAAACTGATTGAGCGCAACGTTATTGAAGTCGCGCCGCTGGCCTATATGCGTGGTCGTACGCTGAACGACGCGTTTATCATTCTCGATGAGAGCCAGAACACCACCATCGAACAGATGAAGATGTTCCTGACCCGTATCGGTTTTAACTCAAAAGCGGTTATCACCGGCGACGTCACACAGATCGACCTGCCGCGTAATACTAAATCAGGCTTACGTCACGCCATCGAAGTACTGGCCGATGTCGAAGAGATCAGCTTTAACTTCTTCCACAGCGAAGACGTGGTTCGTCACCCTGTGGTGGCGCGTATCGTTAACGCCTATGAAGCCTGGGAAGAAGCCGAACAAAAACGAAAAGCGGCGCTGGCGGCAGAACGCAAGCGCGAAGAACAGGAACAAAAATGAGTCAGGTGATCCTCGATTTACAACTGGCATGTGAAGATAATTCCGGGTTACCGGAAGAGAGCCAGTTTCAAACATGGCTGAATGCGGTGATCCCGCAGTTTCAGGAAGAATCGGAAGTGACTATTCGCGTGGTCGATACCGCCGAAAGCCACAGTCTGAATCTGACCTATCGCGGTAAGGATAAGCCGACCAACGTGCTCTCCTTCCCGTTTGAAGTGCCGCCTGGCATGGAAATGTCGCTACTGGGCGATCTGGTTATCTGCCGTCAGGTGGTTGAGAAGGAAGCTCAGGAGCAAGGCAAACCACTGGAGGCGCACTGGGCGCATATGGTGGTGCACGGCAGTCTGCATTTGTTAGGTTACGATCACATCGAAGATGACGAAGCAGAAGAAATGGAAGCCCTCGAAACAAAGATTATGCTTGCTCTGGGCTATGAGGATCCGTACATTGCCGAGAAAGAATAATTTGCCAGGCATTTGACTGGCAGACGTCCCCGCCGTTGGTGATTAACGACGGCGTTTTGATTAACTAACATGAGAACCCATACGACGCCATGAGCGACGACAATTCACACAGTAGTGACACGATAAGCAACAAGAAGGGATTTTTCTCCCTGTTACTCAGCCAACTTTTCCACGGTGAACCGAAAAACCGTGACGAACTGCTGGCGCTGATCCGTGATTCCGGGCAGAACGACCTTATCGACGAAGATACGCGCGATATGCTCGAAGGGGTGATGGACATCGCAGACCAACGCGTTCGCGACATCATGATCCCCCGCTCCCAGATGATTACCCTGAAACGCAACCAGACGCTGGACGAATGCCTTGATGTCATCATCGAGTCCGCCCACTCACGTTTCCCGGTGATTAGCGAAGACAAAGATCACATTGAAGGGATTCTGATGGCGAAAGACTTGCTGCCGTTTATGCGCAGCGATGCTGAAGCCTTCAGCATGGACAAAGTGTTACGTCAGGCGGTTGTCGTTCCTGAAAGTAAGCGCGTAGACCGGATGCTGAAAGAGTTTCGCTCTCAGCGTTACCACATGGCGATCGTCATTGACGAATTCGGTGGGGTTTCCGGTCTGGTGACCATTGAAGACATCCTGGAACTGATTGTTGGTGAGATTGAAGACGAATATGACGAAGAAGATGATATCGACTTCCGTCAGCTGAGTCGTCATACCTGGACCGTGCGCGCACTGGCTTCCATTGAAGACTTCAACGAAGCGTTCGGCACCCACTTTAGCGATGAAGAAGTCGACACTATCGGTGGTCTGGTGATGCAGGCGTTTGGGCATCTTCCGGCGCGTGGCGAAACTATCGACATCGACGGTTACCAGTTCAAAGTGGCGATGGCCGACAGTCGACGTATTATTCAGGTTCATGTCAAAATCCCGGATGACTCACCCCAGCCGAAGCTGGATGAATAAAACCGAAACTGGATAGATAACTACATGGCTTTTGCCTCATTAATTGAACGCCAGCGCATTCGCCTGCTGCTGGCGTTATTATTCGGTGCCTGCGGAACGCTGGCCTTCTCTCCTTACGACGTCTGGCCTGCGGCGATTATTTCGTTGATGGGGCTTCAGGCGTTGACCTTTAACCGCCGTCCACTCCAGTCTGCCGCTATTGGCTTTTGCTGGGGATTTGGCCTCTTTGGCAGCGGTATTAACTGGGTCTATGTCAGCATCGCGACCTTTGGCGGAATGCCTGGCCCGGTTAACATCTTCCTGGTGGTGGTGCTGGCGGCGTATTTGTCGCTGTATACCGGACTGTTTGCTGGCGTGCTGTCGCGTCTGTGGCCGAAAACCACCTGGCTGCGCGTGGCGATTGCCGCCCCTGCTCTCTGGCAAGTGACCGAGTTTCTGCGCGGTTGGGTACTGACAGGCTTCCCGTGGTTACAGTTCGGCTATAGCCAGATTGATGGCCCGTTAAAAGGGCTGGCACCGATAATGGGCGTGGAAGCCATTAACTTCCTGCTGATGATGGTTAGTGGCCTGCTGGCACTGGCGTTGGTCAAACGCAACTGGCGTCCGCTGGTGGTGGCCGTCGTGCTGTTTGCCCTACCCTTCCCGCTGCGTTACATCCAATGGTTTACCCCGCAACCGGAGAAAACCATTCAGGTTTCGATGGTTCAGGGCGATATTCCGCAATCACTGAAATGGGATGGAGATCAGCTTCTTAATACGCTGAAGATTTACTACAACGCAACGGCTCCGCTGATGGGCAAATCATCGTTGATTATCTGGCCGGAGTCGGCGATAACCGATCTGGAAATTAATCAGCAACCGTTCCTCAAAGCACTGGACGGTGAGTTGCGCGATAAAGGTAGCTCGCTGGTAACCGGGATTGTCGACGCGCGTCTCAATAAGCAGAACCGCTACGATACCTACAACACCATCATCACACTGGGTAAAGGTGCACCGTACAGCTACGAATCAGCCGATCGCTATAACAAAAACCATCTGGTGCCGTTTGGCGAGTTTGTCCCGCTGGAGTCGATTCTGCGTCCGTTAGCACCGTTCTTTGATCTGCCGATGTCGTCGTTCAGCCGTGGGCCATATATCCAGCCGCCGCTGTCAGTAAATGGTATTGAGCTTACTGCGGCTATTTGCTACGAGATCATTCTCGGCGAGCAAGTGCGCGATAACTTCCGCCCGGATACCGACTATCTGCTGACTATCTCCAACGATGCGTGGTTTGGTAAATCTATTGGTCCATGGCAACACTTCCAGATGGCGCGAATGCGTGCGCTGGAGCTGGCGCGCCCACTGTTGCGCAGCACCAACAACGGCATTACGGCGGTGATTGGCCCGCAGGGTGAGATTCAGGCGATGATCCCGCAGTTCACCCGCGAGGTGTTAACCACTAATGTGACACCGACCACCGGACTCACACCGTATGCACGTACCGGCAACTGGCCACTGTGGGTGCTGACGGCACTGTTTGGTTTTGCCGCTGTGTTGATGAGTCTACGAGCACGTAAACGTTGATGTGCCTGATGTATCCTGCATGAGCAAAACGTACTTTCTCATTGAGCTTTGGGGCATGGTTATCATGCCCCTTTTTCTTACGGTTCAGGGATACAAGCCACATTGCCATATTGGGGATGACGAATAATTGCCTGCGGATCAAGCGAGCGCGTCCTGTCCATTTGGATCAACCCGTTCTTCGCCATGACAAATATTTTTCTACCATCCGCTGAAAAACGAAGGTGATTAACGTAGCTGGCAGGATAAACGCCAATAATCTGCCCGGCATTAATATTGAGCAGGATGACATAACCTTGCAGGCCATATGACACCAACGCTAAATATTGACCGTCCGGGCTAATACCCTCAACGGAATAAACGCTCCTGCTACACCATTGCGTCATAATGCTGGCTTGTTGAGCCCCTACGCTTATACGTGAAATCCCCTGACTATCTGCAAAAATAACCTCGCCGTTTTCAGGTCGAAAACGCATCGCCGATATCGTTCCACGCGCATCACCTGCGGGAAAGTCTTCTTTCTGATGCGTGATGGTATTGATCCGCACGATGTTACCTCTGCCTGCTCCCGGAACCAGTAATGTTCTTTCATCCGGGGAAAGTGCCATAACCCAGGCGCCTGGTTTACCGCTCGTCCCCGCCCCGTCGTATTTCTCCAGCGGGATATCCGCCACATGCTGATAAGTCACCAGATCAATCGCTGACACACTATTACTGGTGCGATTCATCACCCAGGCTTTTGTGCCATCACGCGAGAGGATAAGGCTGTCAGGATGTGCACCGGTGGTAATCGACTGAATAATCTCCCCTGTCGCCACGTTAATGACCGATAACGCATTCGCTTCAAATGAAGTCGCATAAATCAACTTTTCATCCGGGCTTAATGCCAGCGATCTGACGCCCTGATCTTTACAGCCACCACAATGTTTGACTGACTTTTCTTTCGCTATGGGCGCTGTAAAGGTATGCAGGATTTTCTTTTGTCCGAGGTCGAAAACAACAATGCTGTTCGTGTTTTCAATTGCGGCATACAACATATTACCATCCCGACTGATCGCCATATCATGGATATCGGCAATCTCAGCGAGCAAATCACCACTGGCCTGTTCACGACTTACCGGAGCGGATAATGTTTCCTTGAGGGCGTTGCGTTCCTCCGCTAACTGCTGCTTTTTTTGCCGTCGCTCTTGTTCAATCTCCTGTGGATAAAACGCTTCACGCAGACTTTGCCTGACTTGTAAAACTGACTCATCCATCTGCTGCTGCGCAAGCCAGATAGCCCCGGTCAGAAGAAGACTGCCCGCAACAATAATCCCGCCTTCCGTAACGAGTCGGTTTTGCCCAGATAAACGCGCGCTCAGCCAACCCAACGCGCCACCCGCAATCAGGCCGCCAATGTGACAAGCATTATCTATTCCTGTTTGCCGGGCACCATACAACAGTGTCAGCGCCACCATACCCAACAGAGAAAATACTCGCCGCTGGTTTTTATGGTATGTGCCCGCACCTGAAGCAAGCTGTGTTGCTATCGCAGCGCCAGCTATTCCCATAATTGCCCCGAATGCCCCAACGCTGATGACTATCTGATCACTATCGCGTAACGCATAACAGGCGCTGATAAGCCCACCAAAGACGCCGGAGAATAACCAGGTAATCAGGAGTCGCCATTTCCCCAGAATCTGTTCCGCCACGCCTCCCACGACCAGGAATGCAAACATATTCATCAGCAGATGAGAAACACTACTGTGCAGAAAGATACTGCTCAATAAGCGCCAGGGTTCACCCGACAAAGTAAGAGGCGCAACGTTTGCGCCGAGATGGATAAGTGCGGATTGATCGACCTCTTCATAACTCATCCATTGTGCGAGATAACAAAATATCCCAATACAGAGTGCAAAAAGGATAAGGGTTATTGCGGGTAATTGAACATTTAACGGCTTAACCGAAGATGCAGACATAAGGTGTTTCTTCCTTGAAAAGACAGGTAAAAAGCATTTTTCCCGTGTGCAGTTATCATCCCGGCAAACGTCCCATGCCGAAAAGATAATTCTGTCCGAAATATGACTTTTTCAGCCTAAAATTACAATCGTAATTAATTTGCCCCTAAGTATTTTTTGGCATGTAAGTTGCTTTATTTACTGTGTAAGCGATGAAATCAGCCGCGACGCAACCAGGTTGCACCACCACAAATCAGCGGTAGCACCAAAAAGGTGCGGTTTAAGAATTTTGCTTCGGAATGGTGCGGCGCATCTCGCAAAAACAAACAATAAAACAGCAATATCTTTACATTTAGCCAAACTAAATGTTACCTAACAGGCACAACACTGCACAATAAAGTTGCAGACGATAACAACACAAACACTCACAACGGGTATCCATGCGTTCTTAACGCAGAAGATAAAGGAGTTGGATATGCAATTACGTAAACCTGCCACAGCAATCCTCGCCCTGGCGCTTTCCGCAGGACTGGCACAGGCAGATGACGCCGCCCCGGCAGCAGGCAGTACGCAGTACGCAGTACGCTGGACAAAATCGCCAAAAACGGTGTGATTGTCGTCGGTCACCGTGAATCTTCAGTACCTTTCTCTTATTACGACAATCAGCAAAAAGTGGTGGGTTACTCGCAGGATTACTCCAACGCCATTGTTGAAGCAGTGAAAAAGAAACTCAACAAACCGGACTTGCAGGTAAAACTGATTCCGATTACCTCACAAAACCGTATTCCACTGCTGCAAAACGGCACTTTCGATTTTGAATATGGTTCTACCACCAACAACGTCGAACGCCAAAAACAGGCGGCTTTCTCTGATACTATTTTCGTGGTCGGTACGCGCCTGCTGACCAAAAAGGGCGGCGATATCAAAGATTTTGCCGACCTGAAAGACAAAGCCGTAGTCGTCACTTCCGGCACTACCTCTGAAGTTTTGCTCAACAAACTGAATGAAGAGCAAAAAATGAATATGCGCATCATCAGCGCCAAAGATCACGGTGACTCTTTCCGCACCCTAGAAAGCGGTCGTGCCGTTGCCTTTATGATGGATGATGCCCTGCTGGCCGGTGAACGTGCGAAAGCGAAGAAACCAGACAACTGGGATCATCGCTCGGCAAGCCGGCAGTCTCAGGAAGCCTACGGTTGCATGTTGCGTAAAGATGATCCGCAGTTCAAAAAGCTGATGGATGACACTATCGCTCAGGTGCAGACTTCCGGTGAAGCGGAAAAATGGTTTGATAAATGGTTCAAAAATCCAATTCCGCCGAAAAACCTGAACATGAATTTCGAACTGTCAGACGAAATGAAAGCACTGTTCAAAGAACCGAATGACAAAGCACTGAACTAATTACAAGAACCAGGGGCGGAAATTCCAGCCCTCTCGATTGTTACGTAGCACGGACAGACTATACGCCTGATGGTCGTTCCCCATCGGGCCTGAAAACCGCAATACGCTGGGTAACAATCTTCGAGGGTAGCAGTTAACGCTGCTACCCTCTTTTTTCTGGAGTAGATTTATGTCTATAGACTGGAACTGGGGTATTTTTTTACAACAAGCCCCGTTCGGCAACACCACCTATCTTGGTTGGATCTGGAGTGGTTTTCAGGTGACGATCGCTTTGTCGATCTGCGCCTGGATTATCGCTTTCCTCGTCGGTTCATTTTTCGGCATTTTACGTACCGTTCCAAACCGTTTTCTCTCCGGTCTGGGTACGTTGTATGTCGAACTGTTCCGCAACGTGCCGTTGATTGTGCAATTCTTTACCTGGTATCTGGTGATCCCGGAGCTGTTGCCGGAGAAAATCGGCATGTGGTTTAAGGCCGAGCTGGATCCCAATATTCAGTTTTTCCTTTCATCCATGCTCTGCCTGGGGCTGTTTACCGCCGCCCGTGTTTGCGAACAGGTACGCGCCGCCATTCAGTCGTTGCCGCGTGGGCAAAAAAATGCCGCGCTGGCGATGGGCCTGACGCTACCGCAGGCTTATCGATACGTACTGCTGCCTAATGCTTATCGCGTTATCGTCCCGCCGATGACTTCCGAGATGATGAACCTGGTGAAAAACTCCGCCATCGCCTCGACTATTGGTCTGGTGGATATGGCGGCGCAGGCGGGTAAATTGCTTGATTACTCAGCCCACGCCTGGGAGTCGTTTACCGCTATTACGCTGGCGTATGTGTTGATTAACGCGATTATCATGCTGGTAATGACGCTGGTTGAACGTAAAGTTCGCCTGCCTGGCAACATGGGGGGCAAATAATGTACGAGTTTGACTGGAGTTCCATTGTCCCTTCCCTGCCATATCTGCTCGACGGGCTGGTGATCACGCTGAAAATCACCGTCACGGCAGTCGTGATTGGTATTTTGTGGGGCACCATGCTGGCGGTGATGCGCTTGTCCAGCTTTGCGCCCGTAGCGTGGTTTGCCAAAGCCTACGTTAACGTATTCCGCTCGATTCCTTTAGTTATGGTTTTGCTGTGGTTTTACCTGATCGTGCCAGGTTTTCTGCAAAACGTGCTGGGATTATCACCAAAAAATGATATCCGTTTAATTTCGGCGATGGTGGCGTTTTCGATGTTTGAAGCGGCCTACTATTCAGAGATTATCCGTGCTGGTATTCAAAGTATTTCTCGTGGTCAGTCGAGCGCCGCGCTGGCGTTGGGAATGACTCACTGGCAGTCGATGAAACTGATTATTCTGCCGCAGGCGTTCCGCGCGATGGTGCCGCTTCTGCTCACTCAGGGCATCGTACTGTTCCAGGATACCTCACTGGTGTATGTGTTATCTCTGGCCGATTTCTTCCGTACCGCCTCAACCATTGGTGAGCGTGATGGTACGCAGGTTGAGATGATCCTGTTTGCCGGATTTGTTTATTTCGTTATT
This sequence comes from Shigella sp. FC1661, assembly GCF_001712525.1. Taxonomy (NCBI): domain Bacteria; kingdom Pseudomonadati; phylum Pseudomonadota; class Gammaproteobacteria; order Enterobacterales; family Enterobacteriaceae; genus Shigella; species Shigella sp. FC1661. The sequence continues at coordinate 7,815 of NZ_MDGW01000022.1, read as the reverse complement.
AGTCTTAGCGCGTCGTTGTTGGTCAGCTACTTGAAAAGAAGGACAGCATAATGATTACCCTGAAAAATGTTTCAAAATGGTATGGTCACTTTCAGGTGCTGACCGACTGCTCAACCGAAGTGAAAAAAGGCGAAGTGGTGGTGGTTTGCGGCCCGTCTGGTTCCGGCAAATCAACGCTGATTAAAACCGTCAACGGCCTCGAACCAGTGCAGCAAGGTGAAATCACCGTCGATGGTATCGTGGTTAATGACAAGAAAACCGATCTGGCAAAGCTGCGTTCCCGCGTCGGGATGGTGTTCCAGCATTTTGAGTTGTTCCCCCATTTGTCGATTATTGAAAACCTGACTCTGGCGCAGGTGAAAGTGCTTAAACGCGATAAAGCGCCCGCTCGTGAAAAAGCATTGAAATTGCTGGAGCGCGTGGGACTTTCCGCACATGCCAATAAATTTCCGGCGCAGATTTCCGGCGGTCAGCAGCAGCGTGTGGCAATCGCTCGCGCGTTGTGTATGGATCCTATTGCGATGCTGTTCGACGAACCGACATCGGCGCTGGATCCGGAGATGATCAACGAAGTGCTGGACGTGATGGTGGAACTGGCGAACGAAGGAATGACCATGATGGTGGGGACCCACAAAATGGGCTTTGCCCGCAAAGTGGCGAATCGGGTGATCTTTATGGACGAGGGTAAAATTGTCGAAGACTCGCCGAAAGACGCTTTCTTCGATGATCCGAAATCGGACCGCGCGAAAGACTTCCTCGCGAAAATCCTGCATTAATCACTCTGGCGCGCATACCCAAGTGCGCGCCATCTCACGCTTTATCGTTTCGCCCCTCGTATCTGTTACATCCTGGCGTTACCCTTGTCGCAAAGAAGCACACAACAAGGAGCAACAATGGCACTGCCAATTCTGTTAGATTGCGACCCAGGTCATGACGACGCTATCGCAATAGTTCTCGCCCTCGCCTCACCAGAGCTTGATGTCAAAGCAATTACGTCTTCCGCCGGAAACCAGACACCAGAAAAAACCTTACGCAATGTTCTGCGTATGCTGACCTTGCTTAATCGCACCGATATTCCGGTAGCAGGCGGCGCGGTAAAACCGTTAATGCGTGAGTTGATTATCGCGGACAATGTGCACGGCGAAAGCGGTCTGGATGGCCCGGCATTACCGGAACCGACGTTCGCACCGCAAAACTGTACGGCGGTAGAGCTGATGGCGAAAACGCTGCGCGAAAGTGCGGAACCTGTCACGATTGTGTCTACCGGACCGCAAACTAACGTTGCCTTGCTGCTCAATAGCCATCCGGAACTGCATAGCAAAATTGCCCGTATCGTGATTATGGGCGGCGCAATGGGGCTTGGTAACTGGACGCCTGCGGCTGAATTTAATATTTACGTTGACCCGGAAGCGGCAGAAATTGTCTTCCAGTCAGGGATCCCAGTGGTGATGGCCGGTCTGGATGTTACTCATAAAGCGCAAATCCACATTGAAGACACCGAGCGTTTCCGCGCGATTGGCAACCCTGTTTCAACCATTGTTGCCGAACTGCTGGATTTCTTCCTCGAATATCATAAAGACGAAAAATGGGGCTTTGTCGGTGCACCGCTGCATGACCCATGCACCATCGCCTGGCTGTTGAAACCCGAGTTGTTTACCACTGTTGAGCGCTGGGTTGGCGTGGAAACACAGGGGAAATATACCCAGGGTATGACGGTTGTTGATTATTATTATCTGACTGGCAATAAACCGAATGCCACTGTAATGGTCGATGTTGATCGTCAGGGCTTTGTTGATTTACTGGCTGATCGTCTGAAATTTTACGCTTAACACACGTCATTGATTAAGATCACCACGCGTTACCTGGGTGGTCTTAATCTGTTTATCTCTTTTTCTTTCAAGATATAAATGCAATGGATAATGCAGAACTCACCATTGGTATCGATCTCGGCACTACCAATAGTTTAATTGCCGTCTGGAAAGACGGTGCCGCGCAATTAATTCCAAATAAGTTCGGTGAATATTTAACACCATCCATAATTAGCATGGATGAAAATAATCATATTTTAGTCGGAAAACCGGCTGTATCACGGCGTACTTCGCATCCGGATAAAACAGCAGCGTTATTTAAACGCGCAATGGGCAGTAATACCAACTGGCGGTTAGGCAGCGACACATTTAACGCGCCAGAACTGTCCTCTTTGGTATTACGCTCATTAAAAGAAGATGCCGAAGAATTTCTGCAACGTCCGATTAAAGATGTGGTGATCTCCGTTCCGGCTTATTTCAGCGATGAACAACGCAAGCATACCCGTTTAGCTGCGGAGTTAGCCGGGTTAAATGCGGTACGCTTAATTAATGAACCCACAGCAGCTGCGATGGCATATGGCCTGCATACGCAACAAAATACCCGCTCGCTGGTTTTTGATCTCGGTGGCGGCACGTTTGACGTTACGGTGCTTGAGTACGCCACGCCGGTGATTGAAGTTCACGCCTCCGCTGGCGATAGCTTCCTCGGTGGCGAAGATTTTACCCATATGCTGGTCGATGAGGTTTTAAAACGCGCGGAAGTTGCCAGGACCACGCTTAACGAGAGTGAACTGGCAGCCTTGTACGCCTGTGTGGAAGCGGCAAAATGTAGCAATCAATCGCCATTGCACATTCGCTGGCAGTATCAGGAAGAAACGCGGGAATGCGAATTTTACGAGAACGAACTGGAAGATTTGTGGTTGCCGCTGCTCAATCGCTTGCGAGTGCCGATTGAACAGGCGTTGCGCGATGCGCGTCTGAAGCCGAGTCAAATCGACAGTCTGGTACTGGTTGGCGGCGCGTCACAAATGCCGCTGGTGCAGCGAATCGCCGTGCGTCTGTTTGGCAAATTACCGTATCAAAGTTACGATCCGAGCACCATTGTCGCGCTGGGCGCAGCAATCCAGGCCGCCTGCCGCTTACGCAGTGAAGATATTGAAGAGGTAATCCTCACTGATATTTGCCCTTACTCGTTGGGCGTTGAAGTTAACCGCCAGGGCGTTTCCGGCATTTTCTCGCCGATTATTGAACGAAACACCACAGTACCGGTGTCGCGTGTAGAAACTTACTCGACCATGCACCCGGAGCAGGATTCAATTACGGTTAACGTCTATCAGGGAGAAAACCACAAAGTTAAAAATAACATTCTGGTTGAATCCTTCGATGTGCCGTTGAAGAAAACCGGGGCTTATCAGTCGATTGATATTCGCTTTAGTTATGATATCAACGGGTTGCTTGAAGTTGACGTGCTTCTGGAAGACGGCAGCGTTAAGTCCAGAGTGATTAACCACAGCCCGGTAACATTGAGCGCGCAGCAGATTGAAGAGAGTCGGACGCGGTTATCCGCATTGAAAATTTATCCGCGCGATATGCTCATCAATCGCACCTTTAAAGCCAAACTGGAAGAGTTGTGGGCGCGAGCGCTGGGTGACGAGCGAGAAGAGATTGGCCGGGTGATCACCGATTTTGATGCGGCGCTACAGTCAAACGACATGGCCCGCGTGGATGAAGTTCGGCGGCGGGCGAGCGATTATTTAGCCATTGAGATCCCATAAACACGGCTGCCGGATGCGGCGTAAACGCTGCATCCGGCATCGGCGCAAAAAACACATCGTCAACTAAACAACATCGCGATTTTGCCGAGAGCATAACCTATCACCAGCACCGTTAAACTGATTTTGATAATGCTGGTAATGCTCTGTGGTTTTTCATCCTCATCATTTTTTTCTTCATGGTTTTCAGGTGTTGGCTCATCGACATCTTCATCCTCCGGCTCGAGTTTCACTTTCGTCAACAGCATCCGGGTGATAATGGCCTCTAATGGATGAGCATCTCCGCCTTCCAGCCTTGTATTAAGACGGGCCAGCATCTCTTGTTTCGGAAACGCTTCAAGCACTACCTGTTCCGCTACCCGATACAAATCCAGTAACGGTGAATCTTGCTCTGTCTCGCTACCGACTCTCGATTTCCACCACGCCCATGCTTTGCGTTTGAAGAATAACGACTCAATAAACGATTGACCTAACGGCGATAATTTTCCGCTATGTAAAATCTCCGCCCATAACAGCCGCGTCCGGGCGCTCTCACCAGGAACATATTTCAATGGTTTACTTTGCGCATCTACCATGCTCTGCGCTTCGATAACCATCACTAATAACGCGAAATAATCTGGGCAATGACGCTTACTCCACTGCAACAACAAATTATCAGCTTGTGTAGATGGGTAACTTTCCCGGTACGCGCAGAGATCGGCAAGCAGGCTTTCCCCCTCGCCGCAGTACAACCTTTGAGCACACAAGTAATATCGGGCATCTTCGCTTTCTGGTTCTTCCATTTGCCACTGTTTGGCTACAGGAATGAGTTCCGCCATACCTGTTTGCACCGAGCTGTACCAGCGCAACAGTTTGCGATGTAACTTTGCATCATCAGGAATGAACCACGGACCTTCCATCGCCAAAAACGCAGTGACATAGTCAGGATGGTAACGGCAGCAACGTTCCAGCGCGAAGTAATACTCAACAGTCTGGTTCTGCAACGCAACGGGATATTCCAGAAGGCTAAGGAAATCGAAACAATCACCAGCCTGAATGGCCTCAAGAAAAGCCTCCCTTTCTTCCTCATCCATTCCTTCGCTGTCATTAAACGAATGCCAGTTCAAACGCTCTGCCAGCAAAGAAGCACAATTCAATGAAAGATATCGCGCTTCTATAGCGATTGCACACAGCGGCCAGCGTAATTGATCGACATCCTCCATGTTCCAGGTATTTAATTGCTGAATAAATTTCTGCCAGGCGGAGGGCTGAAAACGATCACTTTCTGAATCCAGTAATGTCCTGAATGCACGCAGTATTTCATGTTCAGCGGCGGCATCTTTTTCTTCATCATCTGCTTCCTCGACAGGATTTACCGCCAGTCGCAGCGCCTCTTCATAGGCCTGGCGTAATGCTTTAAACCCCTGCGGATCGGTTTCGGGATGACATAACGGTAAGCGAGCAAGATAAGCCTGGCGGATAATGTCTATTTGCGTCGTGCTTTCAATTTCGAGGATTTGCCAACATGTTTTCATAGGTCGCTCACATCCTTAAGCGTTACCGGGCATTCAGGCTGGACAGTTAATGGTTGCCAGGGAAGCGTGGCATAGAAACGATCGCTTCCCGCTGCCAGCTCTTCGAACATCCGACTCCCGGCGCTATCGTATTTGTACAGGGTTAGCGCCTCGCGTAGCGAAGTGTTGTCTTCGCACTGAGAAGATTGCCAGTAGAGACGCCCTAACGAATAGGCAGAAAAATAGTGCATCCAGCCGTGATAGTAATGGTGAGCTCGTACATAGACGCGCGATTGCAGCCATAAACTCTCTTCTTCCGTCAGCCACTTGTTGAGCACACCGACCCGTGACAGAAACCCCATTCGAACATAATCCCAAGCTTTGATTCACCCTTCCCCACAGCACATAGCGGTTTGGGCAACGAATTGGGTATAAATCAACCCTCTCTCCGAGCCACCAGCAATTAATGCTTTCCACTCTTCAGGGGAAGAGCGATGCCATGTCAGATATAAGCCAGCTAAATCATTGGCATGACCATCATCAGTCATCTGATAAATAGTCTGAATTAAATCATCACGATTATTTATTCCCCAGGATGATGAGAGATCGAATTCTTTTATACCGGTATACATTTTTGGCGAGTCATGCGCGGGTTTGCAACCCTGATTAAGTATTTCCATGGGCGCAGAAAGCGCAAAAAGAAGATATTGTTCTTCCTTATTCATTTGTTAATAATCCCTTAAGTGCATTAACTGACTACTTTTTTATATTACTTGCCGGGCTTTCCGCACATTAACGTCGACTGTCACCCGAACAGATGGAGTATTTTCCCTATCAAACCGGCAAAGATAAAAATGTAGAAAATAATTTTGATGACGCCCAGACAGCCCGGCCCACCATCGTCAACGGGCATTGGCTGCGGTTGCGGCTCCGGTTCAACAGTTTGCTTCTCGGTAAAATTCGCCGCCTGAATTAATAATCGACGAATAATTAATGCTTCCAGTGGACAACGATCTTCTGCATCAAGACGGCTTACGATCGGCATTAATGATTCTTCTGTCGGTTGGCTGGCCTGCACTAATTGTTTGGCAACTAAATATAATGGCCATAAGAGATGTTCTGTATCACGCGTGAGTGAGATCCGCGGCTTACGTCCTTTGTGCAAAACCATCTCGACCAGTGAACGCCCCAGCGCAGAGAGTTTTTCATCGCTGAGTATTTCGTATAAATGAAAACGCGTACGGGCGCTGTCGCCGGGGACATAAAGTAGCTGTTTACCCTGATCGTTAACCAGTTCACGAGCTTCAATCATCATCACCACTAACGGGTAATAATCGACCCGATGCTGACGGCACCATTGCAATATTAAAGCATCCGCCTGGGTGGAGGGATACTCGCGCCAGTAGTCACAAAGTTCTGCCAGCAAGCTTTCGCCTTCTCCACAATAGACGCGTTGCGCGTATTCATAATAACGCGCATCTTCATTATCAGGTTCAGCTTCCCGCCACGACCGGGCGTAATCCAGAAGTTCGGGGATATCCAGGCGACCTGCGCTATACCAGCGGAGTAAATTTCTGTGCAGTTTTGCATCATCGGGGATGATCACTGCGCGATGTTGCGCTAAATACAATGTCAGCCATTCTGGATGCGATGACCAAATCCGAGCGAACATTTGGTAAAAATCGATGGTGTCATTTTGCACGGCAACGGGCAGATGCAGAATGGTCTGGAAGTTAAAAACATTCCCCTTCGCAATGGCATATAAAAAGGATTCCAGTTCTTCTTCGTCTATTTCCCCGACGTTTTCCTCCTGCAACCACCGCAATCTTTCTGCTAATAACACCACGCACTCGAAGGATAAATGAGCAGTGTTCATGGCGATTGTGCACAGCGACCAGCGTAATTCATCAATCTCTTCCATCGAGCAATAATTTAATTGCTGAATGAATCGCTGCTAGGCGGAGGGCAGAAAACGTTCGCTATCAGAGGCAAGTAACGCGCGAAAGGCGAGCAGAATTTCATGTTCTGCTACCTCATATTCTTCTGGTTGCCAAACAGATTTAGCAGGCGACTGCGCAATCCGTAGCGCCTCCTCATACGCCTGACGAAGTTGTTTAAAACCCTGCGGATCGGTTTCTGGATGAAAGGACGGTAACAGCGCCAGATAAGCGCGGCGGATAATATCGACGTCAGTCGTTTCCTCTATATCGAGGATCTTCCAGCAATTTTTCATAAGTCGCTCATATCCTTAAGCGTTTCCGGGCATGTGGGGTAGTCAGCCAGTGGTTGCCAGGACAAGGTAGGGTAATACGCATCATCACTGGCAAATAATTGATAAAACATATCATTGCCGGGGTAATGACTCCAACTTACTGATAGTGTTTTATGTTCAGATAATGCCCGATGACCTTGTCATGCAGCTCCACCGATTTTGAGAACGACAGTGACTTCCGTCCCAGCCTTGCCAGATGTTGTCTCAGATTCAGATTATGTCGCTCAATGCGCTGAGTGTAACGCTTGCTGATAACGTGCAGCTTTCCCTTCAGGCGTGATTCATACAGCGGCCAGCCATCCGTCATCCATACCACGACCTCAAAGGCCGACAGCAGGCTCAGAAGACGCTCCAGTGTGGCCAGAGTGCGTTCACCGAAGACGTGCGCCACAACCCTCCTCCGTATCCTGTCATACGCGTAAAACAGCCAGCGCTGACGTGATTTAGCACCGACGTAGCCCCACTGTTCG
>NZ_MDGW01000010.1:0-13876 GCF_001712525.1 Shigella sp. FC1661 | reverse complement strand
AGTTCATTTTCCATCGTTTTCTTGCCGAGCAGGCGCTGGAGTTCTTTAATCTGCTTCATGGCGGCAGCAAGTTCAGAGGCAGGAACAACCTGTTCTCCGGCGGCCACAGCAGTAAGACTTCCTTCCTGGTATTGCTTACGCCAGAGAAATAACTGGCTGGCTGCTACACCATGTTGCCGGGCAACGAGGGAGACCGTCATCCCCGGTTCAAAGCTCTGCTGAACAATTGCGATCTTTTCCTGTGTGGTACGCCGTCTGCGTTTCTCCGGCCCTAAGACATCAATCATCTGTACTCCAATGACTAGTCTAAAAACTAGTATTAAGACTATCACTTATTTAAGTGATACTGGTTGTCTGGAGATTCAGGGGGCCAGTCTAGCATGTATCGTCGTTCCATTATCAACCACTCGCGATCATGACAAGTTAAATCGTGGAATGCATGTTGAAATAGCCAGTAATGTTATCAATGGCCTGCAATTCTTTGATCAGCAGATTCGTTGGGCCAAAGCCGACCTGGTACAACAAGTCAGTCGAAACCGATTAAATAGAGCAAGGACTTACAGAGGGTATCTTAATCAATGTTTGCCACATGAGTTGGTTGCAGACATACAGAGGGCGGTCATCAAGTCAATCAATGCCATATCGCTCATAAATTGACAATAAAATAACCATCCCCGATAATGACTTTGTAGCCCATAGAGGCCCTAAGTTTTCTCCCCTTGAGGGACCTGCGAAGCCCGGATTTTCCGGGCTTTTGCCATATATGTACCAGCCCCTCCCTGACTGACAATTACGTTAGCATCTGCGGATCATGCTAAAATCGCCGCCTGACAATTATTCACTCAAGGCACGATCATGGCAAAAACAGCAGCAGCACTGCATATCCTTGTAAAAGAAGAGAAACTGGCTCTGGATCTTCTCGAGCAGATTAAGAACGGTGCCGATTTCGGCAAGCTGGCGAAGAAACACTCCATTTGCCCATCAGGCAAACGCGGCGGTGATTTAGGTGAATTCCGCCAGGGTCAGATGGTTCCGGCGTTCGATAAAGTTGTGTTCTCTTGTCCGGTACTGGAGCCGACCGGCCCGCTGCACACCCAGTTCGGTTACCACATCATTAAGGTGCTGTACCGTAACTAATAGCAAGGCCTTCTCCTGGAGAAGGCCTTGAGTGTTTTCTCCCTCTCCCTGTGGGAGAGGGTCGGGGTGAGGACATCAGCGCGCACTTAACCCGCAACTGCAATACGTTTCATATCCGTCATATAGCCGCGCAGTTTCTTACCTACCTGCTCAATCGCATGGCAGCGAATCGCTTCGTTCACATCACGCAGTTGCGCGTTATCTACCGCACCTTCCGGAATAGCTTTACCCAGATCGCCCGGTTGCAGCTCTGCCATAAACGGTTTCAGCAACGGCACACAAGCGTAAGAGAACAGATAGTTACCGTACTCAGCGGTATCAGAGATAACCACGTTCATTTCGTACAGACGCTTACGGGCGATGGTGTTGGCAATCAGCGGCAGCTCGTGCAGTGATTCATAATATGCAGACTCTTCAATGATGCCGGAATCGACCATGGTTTCAAACGCCAGCTCAACGCCCGCTTTCACCATCGCGATCATCAGTACGCCTTTATCGAAGTACTCCTGCTCGCCGATTTTGCCTTCATACTGCGGCGCGGTTTCGAAGGCGGTTTTGCCGGTCTCTTCACGCCAGGTCAGCAGTTTCTTATCATCGTTGGCCCAGTCCGCCATCATACCGGAGGAGAATTCGCCGGAGATGATGTCGTCCATATGTTTCTGGAACAGGGGTGCCATGATCTCTTTCAGCTGTTCAGACAGCGCGTAAGCACGCAGTTTCGCCGGGTTAGAGAGACGGTCCATCATCAGGGTGATGCCGCCCTGCTTCAGCGCTTCGGTGATGGTTTCCCAACCGAACTGAATTAGTTTTTCTGCGTATGCCGGATCGGTGCCCTCTTCCACCAGCTTGTCGAAGCACAGCAGCGAGCCAGCCTGCAACATACCGCACAGGATGGTTTGCTCACCCATCAGGTCAGATTTCACTTCCGCAACGAAGGACGATTCCAGCACGCCCGCACGGTGACCACCGGTTGCTGCCGCCCATGCTTTAGCGATCGCCATGCCTTCGCCTTTCGGATCGTTTTCCGGGTGAACGGCAATCAGCGTCGGTACGCCGAATCCACGTTTGTACTCTTCACGCACTTCGGTGCCAGGGCATTTCGGCGCAACCATGACTACGGTGATGTCTTTACGGATCTGCTCGCCCACTTCGACGATGTTGAAACCGTGCGAGTAACCCAGCGCCGCGCCGTCTTTCATCAGTGGCTGTACGGTGCGCACTACGTCGGAGTGCTGCTTGTCTGGCGTCAGGTTAACCACCAGATCCGCCTGCGGGATCAGTTCTTCGTAAGTGCCCACTTTAAAACCGTTTTCGGTCGCTTTACGCCAGGATGCGCGCTTCTCGGCAATCGCTTCTTTACGCAGAGCGTAGGAGATATCGAGACCAGAATCACGCATGTTCAGGCCCTGGTTCAGCCCCTGTGCGCCACAGCCGACGATAACCACTTTTTTACCCTGAAGGTAGCTCGCGCCGTCGGCGAATTCGTCGCGCCCCATAAAGCGACATTTGCCCAGCTGTGCCAGCTGCTGGCGCAGGTTCAGTGTATTGAAGTAGTTAGCCATGGTGATTCCTCGTGATGTTGTGCTTCTTATTGTTCGGTTCGCGTTTGCGAGATTGAATTCACTATATGACAGGAAATTTATTGCGGAAATTGATATATTCACAACGTCACATTGCAATTTCTGCAACGTCAACATTGAGGGCTGCTCCATTGGATTTACGCGATCTGAAAACCTTCCTGCATCTGGCGGAAAGCCGCCATTTTGGCCGCAGCGCGCGGGCGATGCACGTTAGCCCATCCACGCTCTCACGGCAGATTCAGCGCCTGGAAGAAGATCTTGGTCAGCCGCTATTTGTGCGCGATAACCGCACGGTGACGCTGACTGAAGCGGGCGAAGAGCTGCGCGTTTTCGCCCAGCAAACGCTGTTGCAGTATCAGCAGTTGCGCCACACCATCGATCAGCAAGGGCCGTCGCTCTCTGGCGAATTACATATCTTCTGCTCGGTGACCGCTGCCTACAGCCATCTGCCACCGATTCTCGACCGCTTCCGCGCGGAACACCCGTCGGTGGAGATCAAACTAACCACTGGTGATGCGGCAGATGCGATGGAAAAGGTAGTCACTGGCGAAGCGGATCTGGCGATTGCCGGGAAACCGGAGACTCTGCCCGGCGCAGTGGCGTTTTCGATGCTGGAGAATCTGGCAGTAGTGCTGATTGCGCCCGCGCTGCCCTGCCCGGTGCGTAACCAGGTTTCGTCAGAGAAGCCGGACTGGTCTACAGTGCCGTTTATCATGGCCGATCAGGGACCGGTACGCCGCCGCATTGAACTGTGGTTTCGACGCAATAAAATCAGCAACCCGATGATTTACGCCACGGTTGGCGGGCATGAAGCGATGGTATCGATGGTGGCGCTCGGCTGTGGCGTGGCGCTGTTGCCGGAAGTAGTGCTGGAAAACAGCCCCGAACCGGTGCGTAACCGCGTGATGATTTTAGAGCGCAGCGATGAAAAAACGCCGTTTGAACTGGGCGTTTGTGCGCAGAAAAAGCGGCTGCATGAGCCGCTGATTGAGGCGTTCTGGAAGATTTTGCCGAACCATTAACCCGCCAAAAAGAACCTGAACGCCGGATTATTGGTTTCGTCGTGGCAATCGTAGCCCAGCTCATTTAGCCGGGTTTCGAAATCCGGTTCATGGTCGCCGAGTTCGAACGCCGCCAGTACGCGCCCGTAGTCGGTGCCATGGCTGCGATAGTGGAACAAAGAAATGTTCCAGTGCGTACCCAGCGTGTTGAGGAAGCGCAGCAGCGCGCCCGGTGATTCCGGGAATTCGAAGCTGTAGAGGCGTTCCTGCAACGGATGTGACGGACGCCCGCCGACCATATAGCGCACATGCAACTTCGCCATTTCGTCGTCGGAGAGATCCACCACGCTGTAGCCGCCGTCGTTGAGCATCTGCAAAATTTCTTTGCGCTCTTCGAGGCCGCGGCTCAGGCGCACGCCGACAAAGATGCAGGCGTTTTTGGCATCGGCAAAACGGTAGTTGAACTCGGTGACCGCTCGCCCGCCAAGCAGTTGGCAGAATTTGAGGAAGCTGCCTTTTTCTTCCGGAATGGTCACCGCCAACAACGCTTCACGCTGTTCGCCCAGTTCGCAGCGTTCCGAGACGTAGCGCAGGCCGTGGAAGTTCACGTTGGCACCGGAAAGAATATGCGCCAGCCGTTCGCCGCGAATGTTGTGCTGGGCGATATATTTTTTCATTCCCGCCAGCGCCAGCGCGCCAGAGGGTTCCGCCACCGCGCGCACATCTTCGAATAAATCCTTCATCGCCGCACAGATCGCATCACTATCGACGGTGATGATGTCGTCGAGATACTCCTGGCATAAACGGAAGGTTTCGTCACCGATGCGTTTTACCGCTACGCCTTCAGCAAATAGCCCTACGCGCGGCAGATCAACCGGATGACCCGCATCCAGCGCTGCTTTCAGGCAGGCGGAGTCTTCCGCTTCTACGGCGATCACTTTGATTTGTGGCATCAGTTGTTTGATCAGCACCGCAACGCCCGCCGCCAGACCGCCGCCGCCGACTGGCACAAATACGCGGTCGAGATGGGCGTCCTGCTGGAGCAGTTCCAGCGCCAGCGTGCCTTGCCCGGCAATCACCATCGGATGGTCGAACGGCGGCACCCAGGTGAACCCCTGCTGCTGTGACAGTTCGATCGCTTTAGCTTTCGCTTCGTCAAAGTTCGCGCCATGAAGCAGCACTTCGCCGCCGAATCCACGTACCGCATCGACTTTGATATCGGCGGTGGCGGTTGGCATAACGATCAGGGCCTTCACGCCTAACCGCGCAGAAGAAAACGCGACGCCCTGCGCGTGGTTACCCGCAGAAGCAGTGATCACGCCGTGCGCTTTTTGTTCTTCCGTCAGGCCCGCCATCATGGCGTATGCGCCGCGCAGCTTAAAGCTGTGCACTGGCTGGCGATCTTCGCGCTTCACCAGAATGACGTTATCAAGACGCGACGACAGTTTTTCCATTTTTTGTAGCGGCGTAACCTGCGCTGCCTCGTAAACCGGCGCGCGCAGCACTGCTCTTAAATATTCGGCACCTTCCGGAGCACCGGACAGGGGTTGCGAGTCAGCCATTATTAACCCCCCAGTTTCGATTTATCGCGCACCGCACCTTTGTCGGCGCTGGTTGCCAGGCTGGCGTAGGCGCGCAGGGCAAAGGAAACCTGACGTTCACGGTTTTTCGGCGTCCAGGCTTTGTCACCCCGAGCTTCCTGCGCTTCACGACGCGCCGCCAGTTCGGCATCGCTTACCTGTAACTGAATGCCACGGTTCGGGATGTCGATAGCGATCAGGTCACCATCTTCAATCAGACCAATGCTGCCGCCGCTTGCCGCTTCCGGTGAGACGTGGCCGATGGAAAGACCAGAGGTGCCGCCAGAGAAACGACCGTCGGTGATCAGCGCACAGGCTTTACCGAGACCCATTGATTTCAGGAAGCTGGTTGGGTAGAGCATTTCCTGCATGCCAGGGCCGCCTTTCGGGCCTTCATAGCGGATCACCACCACATCGCCCGCGACAACTTTGCCACCGAGGATCGCTTCTACCGCGTCGTCCTGGCTTTCGTACACTTTTGCCGGGCCGGTGAATTTGAGGATGCTGTCATCGACGCCCGCGGTTTTCACGATGCAGCCGTTTTCAGCAAAATTACCGTAGAGCACCGCCAGGCCGCCGTCTTTGCTGTAGGCGTGTTCCAGCGAGCGGATACAGCCGTTTGCGCGATCGTCGTCCAGCGTATCCCAACGGCAATCTTGCGAGAATGCCTGGGTGGTACGGATACCCGCAGGGCCGGCGCGGAACATATTTTTTACCGCGTCATCCTGGGTCAGCATAACGTCGTATTGCTCCAGCGTTTGCGGCAACGTCAGGCCGAGCACGTTTTTCACATCACGGTTCAGTAACCCCGCGCGATCCAGTTCGCCGAGAATACCGATAACACCACCAGCACGGTGAACATCTTCCATATGGTATTTCTGGGTGCTCGGCGCAACTTTACACAGCTGTGGAACCTTGCGGGAAAGCTTATCGATATCACTCATGGTGAAGTCGATTTCCGCTTCCTGCGCCGCCGCCAGCAGGTGAAGTACGGTGTTAGTCGATCCACCCATCGCGATATCCAGCGTCATGGCGTTTTCAAACGCCGCCTTACTGGCGATATTACGCGGCAGTGCACTTTCGTCGTTTTGCTCGTAATAACGTTTGGTCAATTCAACAATGCGTTTACCAGCATTAAGGAACAGCTGCTTACGGTCCGCGTGGGTTGCCAGCAGCGAGCCGTTGCCTGGCTGCGACAAACCCAGCGCTTCGGTCAGGCAGTTCATTGAGTTAGCGGTAAACATCCCGGAGCAGGAACCGCAGGTTGGGCAGGCGGAACGTTCAACCTGATCGCTCTGGGAGTCAGAAACTTTCGGGTCTGCGCCCTGGATCATCGCATCAACCAGATCGAGTTTGATTATCTGATCGGACAGTTTGGTTTTCCCGGCCTCCATCGGGCCGCCGGAAACAAAGATCACCGGAATATTCAGGCGCAGGGAAGCCATCAGCATCCCCGGGGTGATTTTGTCGCAGTTAGAGATGCAGACCATGGCGTCGGCGCAGTGGGCGTTGACCATATACTCAACGGAATCAGCGATCAGTTCGCGAGATGGAAGTGAATAAAGCATCCCCCCGTGGCCCATGGCAATCCCATCATCCACCGCAATGGTGTTGAACTCTTTGGCAACGCCGCCAGCCGCTTCAATTTGTTCGGCGACCAGTTTACCGAGATCGCGCAGATGGACGTGACCCGGTACAAATTGGGTGAACGAGTTCACAACCGCGATAATCGGCTTGCCAAAATCGGCGTCGGTCATTCCGGTGGCGCGCCACAGCGCACGAGCACCCGCCATATTACGACCATGAGTGGTGGTGGCGGAACGGTACTTAGGCATACTTTATTTACTCCCAGTGTCTGTCTCGTAAATGGGACGGTGCGTGCCGTCCCATTTTTTGTATTTATTGATTAACTTGATCTAACCAGCCCCATTTATCTTCGGTTTCGCCAGTGAAGAGGCCGAAGAAGGCTTGCTGAATGCGTTTGGTAACCGGGCCACAACGGCCTTCGCCAACCTGAATACCGTCTACGCTGCGCACTGGCGTGATTTCTGCCGCAGTACCGGACATAAACACTTCATCCGCCAGGTACAGGGATTCGCGCGACAGCACCTGCTCACGCACTTCAATTCCCAGCTCTTTCGCCAGTTTGATGATGGCATCACGGGTAATACCCGGCAGCGCGGATGAGGTAAACGGTGGGGTGAACAGCACGCCGTCTTTCACTTCAAACAGGTTTTCACCTGCGCCTTCAGAGATGTAACCGTTCACATCCAGCGCGATACCTTCCTGATAACCGTGGCGGCGCGCTTCGCTACCCACCAGCAGGGAAGAGAGGTAGTTACCACCGGCTTTTGCCGCCGTCGGGATGGTGTTTGGTGCTGCGCGGTTCCAGGAGGAAACCATCGCATCGATCCCCTGCTCCAGCGCTTCTGCGCCCAAATACGCTCCCCACGGGAAAGCAGCGATAATCACGTCGGTTGAGTATCCCGCTGGCGGGTTTACTCCCATGCCAACATCACCGACGAAGATCAGCGGACGGATATAGGCGCTGGTGAGATTATTTTTGCGGATCACGTCACGACAAGCTTCCATCAGCTCATCAATGCTCTGCGAAACCGGGAAGCGATAGATTTTGGCGGAGTCATGCAGACGCTGCATATGCTCACGATGGCGGAATACAACCGGTCCTTTGTGCGAGTCGTAGCAACGGATGCCTTCAAAAACCGAAGTGCCATAGTGCAGCGCGTGCGACATCACATGCACCTTCGCGTCTTCCCAGCGAACCATCTCCCCATTGAACCAAATGTAATCAGCTTTCTTCGTGGTCATTTTTATATACCTTTTGCGCTCAGGCGCGGATTTGTTGTGATGTGGTTGTGCTCTGGCAGATGGCAACGTGTGCGACGTCCACCAGTTTATTTAACTGACTAAACAGTAAGTCGACCGACCGTGGGCTGGCAACGGTCAATTCGATATTTATATTTTGTGCATCGCTGGCGGCGGCCATATTCATTGAGCAGACGTGGAAACCACGATGACGCACCACGCGTAAAACACGTTCTAAGGTTTCCGGATTGAAGCGAGCCGATACATTGACCTGATGTTGCATCATGATAATTTCTCCAACATTTCTGAATTACTGGCGCCAGGCGGCACCAGCGGCCAGACGTTCTCAAGTTCGTCGATTGAGACATGAAGCAGGTATGGCCCATCACTGTTCAGCATGGTGTCGAGTGCCGCTTCAACCTGGTCTTTACGGGTGATGTGTTGGCCAGGGATGCCGAAGGCGCTGGCTAACATGAGGAAATCGGGGTTATCAGTAAGGGTGGTTTCGCTGTATCGTTCCTGAAAAAACAGTTGCTGCCATTGTCGAACCATCCCTAACCGTTGGTTATCGAGTAAGACGATTTTCAACGGTAACTGCTTGCGTTTTACGGTGCCCAGCTCTTGCACATTCATCATGAAAGAGCCGTCACCGGAGATACAGACGACGGTATCGTTCGGTCGCGCGACTTGTGCGCCAACCGCCGCTGGTAAACCAAAACCCATAGTGCCTAAGCCGCTGGAGGTGATGAAATTTTCCGGGCGAGTGTGGGCGATGTGTTGCGCAGCCCACATCTGGTGCTGCCCCACATCTGTGGTCACGACGCAATCCGCAGGTTTACGATCCGACAGTTGTTTTAACAACAACGGCGCGTAGATTGCGTCGCCGGGATGGTCGTAACGCCAGGCATGTTCATCACGCAGCTGCGCGCAGTATTGCTGCCAGTCATTGATATTTAACGGCTGCTGTAATTCTGGTAACAGAGCATTTAAATCACCTTGTAATGCCACATGTGCCTGACGCAGCTTGTTCATTTCTGCCGGGTCGATATCCATATGGATAACGCTGGCGTGTGGTGCGAAGGTGTTCAGTTTGCCGGTCACCCGGTCATCAAAACGTGCACCCACGGCGATCAGCAAGTCGCACTCCTGCACCGCGAAGTTCGCCGCTTTGGTGCCATGCATTCCCAGCATGCCCAGATAGTACGGATAATCTGCTTCAACTGCGCCCAGCCCTTTCAGCGTGCAGGTGGCAGGCATTTTTGTGGTAGCGAGAAATTCTCGTAAAGCAGGAACTGCCTGCGCCATACCCACGCCACCACCAACGTACAGCATCGGTTTTTGCGCTTTTGCCAGCATCTGGCGCGCTTGCTCAACTTCGGCATGTGGGAAAGTCACTTCGTTTTCAACGGTGGTGAACCACGGTTCCAGGTCACCGCTGGCTAGCTGGATATCTTTTGGGATATCGACCAGAACCGGACCAGGACGACCTGAGCTGGCAACGTCGAATGCTTCAGCCATAATGCGCGGCAACTCTTCCAGCGACTGCACCAGAAAGCTGTGCTTGGTACAGGCTAACGACAATCCCAGGACATCCACTTCCTGAAATGCATCAGTGCCGATAAACGGTGCGGACACTTGACCGGTGATGGCAACAACAGGGATAGAATCTAACAGTGCGTCCGCAAGCCCGGTTATCAGGTTGGTTGCGCCCGGACCAGACGTGGCGATACATACGCCAGTTTTGCCGGTAGCACGGGCATAACCGATAGCCGCCATTGCCGCACCCTGCTCATGTCGGCACAGCAAGTGCTCCACGCCGCCGTCATACAATGCATCGTAAACCGGCATAATTGCGCCACCCGGATAACCGAAAACGGTGTTCACACCCTGTGCCCGCAACGCATGTACCACCCACTGTGCGCCATTCATAGTTAGTTCCCCGTGCTGAATGTTGAGAAACAGAATTTTGTGCTGTTATTCATTGTCTGCTCCTCGGTTATGTTTTTAAGGTCAAAAAAAACCCCGGACCTTTCGGTGCGGGGGGCTTAGTTCGTTAAGGCTTGATTTCTAAGCCTTTCCTCGTCCAAGTGCAGCCCCGCACGGTGGGATAATAATCACCACCACGCTAATCACGACCAGGCTAATCACTCGTAGAAGGGCTGTCATTTTGTCTTTTCTTGCATCTTGTTCGAAGGAATGCCTAAAGAGTTACCATAGGTTTTGTAAATAGTACAAGATATTTTTTGTCCGATTTTTATGATGCGTTTAATAATTTCAATATAAGTTGTTGTTTTTTAAAATAAAATAGTGAGTAAAAAAATTCAATTTCAGTATGAATGTTGTTCCCTTCCTCGTTGTTCATCCTTTGTCCGCTGCATTTTTGCGAGCATCATTCCACCGCCAGAACAACTCAACTTCACTTGCACAAATAAACAGGAATCAGCCACTAAAATTCACGAATTAGCGGGCTACAGCAGCGATATCTTATGCACATAATGGTTACTCAAGGAGGGCTTATGTCACTGTCAATTGTTCATACCCGCGCAGCCCTGGGAGTAAATGCGCCCCCGATCACTGTTGAGGTACATATCAGTAAAGGTCTACCCGGCTTAACGAAGGTGGGCTTACCAGAAACAACGGTAAAAGAAGCTCGCGATCGCGTGCGCAGCGCCATTATCAATAGCGGATATGAATATCCGGCGAAAAAAATCACCATCAACCTGGCTCCAGCTGATCTGCCAAAAGAAGGGGGACGATATGATTTACCTATCGCCATTGCGTTGCTGGCGGCCTCAGAACAGCTTACAGCCAATAAGTTAGATGAATATGGATTAGTCGGAGAACTGGCGCTTACAGGCGCTCTGCGTGGCGTTCCCGGCGCAATCTCCAGTACAACTGAAGCTATTAAGTCGGGCAGAAAAATTATCGTCGCGAAAGATAACGAAGATGAAGTGGAGCTAATTAACGGTGAAGGATGCCTGATAGCCGATCATCTGCAAGCTGTCTGTGCGTTTCTGGAAGGTAAGCACGCTCTCGAACGCCCGAAACCAACTGATGCAGTATCCCGGGCGCTACAACATGATCTCAGTGATGTTATCGGTCAGGAACAAGGAAAGCGAGGGCTGGAAATTACCGCCGCTGGCGGGCACAACCTTTTACTGATTGGGCCGCCGGGAACAGGTAAAACAATGCTCGCCAGCCGTATTAATGGCCTGTTACCAGATTTAAGCAATGAAGAGGCACTGGAGAGTGCTGCGATATTAAGTCTGGTAAATGCTGAATCAGTACAAAAACAATGGCGGCAGCGCCCGTTCCGCTCACCTCATCACAGTGCATCGTTAACTGCGATGGTAGGCGGTGGCGCAATTCCAGGGCCCGGTGAAATTTCGCTGGCGCATAACGGCGTGCTTTTTCTTGATGAGTTACCTGAATTTGAAAGGCGTACACTGGATGCCTTGCGAGAGCCGATTGAATCCGGGCAGATCCATCTTTCACGCACGCGAGCAAAAATAACCTATCCAGCCCGTTTCCAGCTTGTCGCGGCGATGAATCCCAGCCCTACCGGACATTATCAGGGAAACCATAACCGCTGCACACCAGAGCAAACGCTGCGTTATCTCAACCGACTCTCTGGTCCCTTTCTCGACCGCTTCGATCTCTCACTGGAGATCCCATTACCGCCTCCCCGTATTTTGAGTAAAGCGGTAGTGCCGGGAGAAAGCAGCGCCACCGTTAAACAACGCGTAATGGCCGCCAGAGAGCGCCAATTTAAGCGGCAGAATAAACTGAACGCCTGGCTGGATAGTCCGGAAATACGCCAATTCTGCAAACTTGAGAGCGAAGATGCGATGTGGCTGGAAGAAACGCTGATCCATCTGGGGTTATCGATTCGTGCCTGGCAGCGGTTATTGAAAGTTGCACGAACCATTGCTGATATTGATCAGTTTGACATTATCACACGTCAACATTTGCAGGAGGCAGTTAGCTATCGAGCGATTGACCGTTTGCTCATCCATCTGCAGAAACTACTGACATAAAAAAAGGGCATTTCGCCCTTTTTATTAATCGTCAGAATCGGTGTAGTCTTCAGCACCTTCAACCTGCGGTTTACCGCCGGAAAGGGTGTGAAAACGTTTTGGACGCTTAATACGCGTCATATACTTGGACCACACGCGTTCTGCTTCTGTCACTGGCTCACGTTCGCCACGGCATACTGCTACGAAGAGTTTCTCTTCCTCGGTAACCGGCTCGCGTTTGCCAAGATCCAACTCATTGAAGGCATAACCATGACGCTCAAGCAGTTGTGCCTCTTTGATGGTGAAATCACCATGACGAGAGAATCCACGTGGATAATGTTTATTGTCGAAATATCGATTAGTCGTCGTAAAGCTTTCCGCCATCCTGCACGCTCCTAATTCTTTGACCGAGCTAGTTATGGCGCGGAGTATTAGTTACGCTTGACAGAGTGTAAAACAAAACATTTAAATCATAACGACAAATAATTTTGCGGAGAGCACTGTGGATACGGAATTGTTAAAAACTTTCCTGGAAGTTAGCCGAACGCGTCACTTTGGTCGAGCGGCTGAATCGCTCTATCTGACCCAGTCAGCAGTGAGCTTTCGAATCAGACAACTGGAAAATCAACTGGGTGTGAACCTTTTCACCCGCCACAGAAACAATATCCGTTTAACCGCTGCCGGTGAAAAACTACTGCCTTATGCAGAAATGCTCATGAGCACCTGGCAGGCCGCCCGCAAGGAGGTGGCGCATACCTCACGACATAACGAGTTTTCTATCGGTGCCAGCGCCTCATTGTGGGAATGTATGCTTAATCAGTGGCTGGGACGTTTGTATCAAAATCAGGATGCCCATACAGGCTTACAGTTCGAAGCGCGAATTGCCCAACGCAGTCTCTGGTAAAACAGCTGCATGAACGCCAGCTTGATCTTCTTATTACCACTGAAGCGCCCAAAATGGACGAATTTAGTAGTCAGTTGCTGGGATATTTCACTTTAGCGCTTTATACCAGTGCCCCTTCAAAACTAAAGGGAGATCTTAATTATCTGCGACTTGAGTGGGGGCCAGATTTTCAACAGCATGAGGCAGGTTTGATCGGTGCTGACGAAGTGCCCATTCTGACAACCAGTTCTGCTGAACTGGCACAGCAACAGATTGCGATGCTTAATGGTTGCACCTGGCTACCCGTCAGCTGGGCGCGTAAAAAAGGCGGCCTGCATACCGTTGTCGATAGCACAACACTTTCACGGCCGCTTTATGCCATATGGCTGCAAAATAGCGATAAAAATGCGTTGATTCGCGATCTTTTGAAAATTAACGTGCTGGATGAAGTGTATTAATATGAATGGCTGGCAAGGATGCCGGTAGAAGGATTTACTTCGGAGAGGGTTATTTCAGATAAAAAAAATCCTTAGCTTTCGCTAAGGATGATTTCTGGCAGGGGCGGAGAGACTCGAACTCCCAACACCCGGTTTTGGAGACCGGTGCTCTACCAATTGAACTACGCCCCTAATTAGGGTGGCGGAACGGACGGGACTCGAACCCGCGACCCCCTGCGTGACAGGCAGGTATTCTAACCGACTGAACTACCGCTCCACCGAATTCTTTTACAACCACCGGTTTTATGACCGGCTTACTGCTAAATTTGATGCCTGGCAGTTCCCTACTCTCGCATGGGGAGACCCCACACTACCATCGGCGCTACGGCGTTTCACTTCTGAGTTCGGCATGGGGT
>NZ_MDGW01000009.1:0-13911 GCF_001712525.1 Shigella sp. FC1661 | reverse complement strand
GTCGGATTTACTGCTACGTCGCCCTCAGGGAATTAAACCTAAAAAGAAAATCGTCAAAATTAGAGATTCCGGTTTGACACGGAAAGTCATATCAGCGCTATGCGCATCCTGGGGGTTCATCACCACTGACGGGAAACTCTGCTGGCGGAACATCGCTTTTTGTAGGTCTTTGACGTCGAAACTGACATACAGATCGTGCATCTCCTGACACAACTGGCGCAAAGTGTAGTCGCGATAGCGCACCGGATATTTGTTATAAACGCTCGGCAACACCTCAGCCAGCGGCGAGTCATCCTCAATATGCTGTTCAAACTGCGCCAACATCTCTACCAGTTGTGCCAGCTTCTCGTGGCTTTCCGCCGGAGTTAATAAGAACAGAATGGAGTTGAGATCGCACTTCTCCGGCACAATGCCGTTCTCACGCAGATAGTGCGCCAGAATCGTCGCCGGAACGCCAAAGTCGCTATATTCGCCGGTTTCGGCATTGATACCTGGTGTAGTGAGTAACAGCTTGCACGGATCAACAAAATACTGATCCGCGGCATATCCTTCAAAGCCGTGCCACTTCGCCCCCGGCTCAAAACTGAAAAAACGGCGGTCGCTGGCTAACACTGATGTCGGATAATCCTGCCACAATTTGCCATCAACAACGGGCGGGATAAACGGGCGGAACAGCTTACAGCGCGCAAGAATAGCCTTGCGCGACTCAATACCCAACTCAACGCACTCAGCCCACAGCCGACGCCCACTCTCCCCTTCATGAATTTTGGCGTTAACATCCAGTGCAGCAAACAGCGGATAGAAAGGGCTGGTAGAAGCATGGAGCATAAAGGCGTTATTCAACCGCTTATGCGGGCAAAAACGCGCCTGTCCGCGGATATGGTTATCTTTTTTATGGATCTGCGACGTCTGTGAGAATCCCGCCTGCTGTTTGTGCACCGACTGAGTCACAAAGATCCCCGGATCGTTTTCGTTAAGTTCTAATAGCAGCGGCGAGCTATCCGCCATCATCGGGATAAACTGTTCGTAACCGACCCACGCGGAATCAAACAGAATGTAATCACACAGATGCCCAACGGTATCGATCACCTGACGGGCGTTATAGACAGTTCCGTCATAGGTTCCCAGCTGAATAATCGCCAGGCGAAACGGGCGCGGCAGCTCGGCTTTTTCTGGCGCAACGTCGCGAATTTGCTGGCGCAGATACTCTTCATTAAAACAGTGCGCATCAATACCGCCAATGAAACCAAACGGGTTGCGTGAAGCTTCCAGATAGACCTGCGTCGCCCCCGCCTGAATCAGCGCGCCGTGATGATTCGACTTATGGTTGTTACGGTCGAAGAGCACCAGATCGCCACGCGTTAACAGCGCATTCGTCACCACTTTATTCGCTGCCGATGTGCCGTTCAGCACAAAATAGGTTTTATCGGCATGAAAGACTTTGGCTGCGAATTTCTGCGCATCTTTCGCCAATAAGCAGATCGCCCAATTTTACGTCAGCGTTACACATATCGGCGCGAAAGACGTTCTCACCAAAGAAATCGTAAAAATGGCGTCCGGCAGGATGCTTTTTAAAAAACGCACCATGTTGATGTCCAGGGCAAGCAAAGGTGCTGTTGCCCATCTCAACGTACTGCGTCAGCGTGTCATAAAACGGTGGCAGCAAATTCTCTTCATACTGACAGGCTGCGGATTCCAGCTCCAGCCACTGCTGCTCGTTGCCGTTGATTACCGCCGTAACGCCCGCAGGTAATTCAACAGCATGTTCGGAATACAAAAACACCGGTAGATGAAAACCGGTGCGCTTAAGCAACGCAAGAATGCCACTGCGACTATCCGCAGCGGTAATGACGACTGCCGCGACGTCCGTAAAATCAGTATCTCCCAACGCCACCACGCGACGATGAGAAGAAAGTCGGGATACCAGTTCACTACTGGCGGCAATATTCATTGATTTCATAAGCGCAAACCCGTTTCGGGGAAGTAAGAATACCGGACAAGGTGGAAAACCCTGCCCCATGAGATATGGGTCAAACTGGTCACCAGCTCCGACCGCCAGACATCAGTAAAAGCAGAAACGCTCTGATTTTACTGTTGTCCTGCAGTGAGCGTGCGTTAACTTCACCGCATGAGCAGTAACATAGAAAGGGAAACGTTTCGCGCGAAACGGCGATAAGCGAGAGAATGTAAGGAGGTGGCGTGCATCGGGCAAACTCCGTACAGAGAGGAGAAAATTCGCGCAATCATGGCACCTTTCGCTAAAGCGTGCAAGCCAGGACTTTGCGACCAGACAAGCCATCAACAAGGCAAAAAGTTCATAATAAGAAAATCAAACAATACAGTTAACAGGAACTCTTGTGGTCATCGGCCCTTTTATCAACGCTAGTGCAGTCTTACTGGGTGGCGTTCTCGGCGCACTGCTCAGCCAACGCTTACCGGAACGTATCCGCATCTCCATGACATCTATTTTTGGTCTGGCATCGCTGGGGATTGGTATTTTACTGGTTGTGAAATGCGCCAACCTTCCAGCGATGGTTTTAGCTACGCTACTTGGCGCTCTAATTGGCGAAATTTGTTTGCTGGAGAAAGGTGTCAATACAGCAGTCGCCAAAGCACAAAATCTGTTTCGTCACTCACGTAAGAAGCCAACGCATGAATCTTTTATTCAGAATTATGTCGCGATTATTGTCCTGTTTTGCGCCAGCGGCACCGGGATCTTCGGGGCGATGAACGAAGGGATGACCGGCGATCCGAGTATTTTAATCGCCAAGTCATTTCTTGATTTCTTTACGGCGATGATCTTCGCCTGCTCGCTGGGTATTGCGGTGTCGGTAATTAGTATCCCATTACTGATCATCCAGTTAACGCTGGCGTGGGCTGCCGCGCTGATATTACCGCTGACCACACCGTCGATGATGGCAGACTTCAGCGCCGTAGGCGGTTTATTGCTGCTGGCAACCGGATTACGCATCTGTGGCATTAAAATGTTCCCGGTGGTCAACATGCTTCCAGCACTCCTTCTGGCAATGCCGCTTTCCGCCGCCTGGACCGCCTGGTTTGCCTGACAATGCGTGCAATAGCGGCAAAGTGATGATAGATTGTGCAGTCTGCAGTAAATTGAAGAAATTTGATTGACGAGACGAGGCGAATCAGGTTTAATGCGCCCCGTTGCCCGGATAGCTCAGTCGGTAGAGCAGGGGATTGAAAATCCCCGTGTCCTTGGTTCGATTCCGAGTCCGGGCACCACTAATTCTTAAGAACCCGCCCACAAGGCGGGTTTTTGCTTTTGGATCTGACAATAACCTTCACGAAAAAAGTTTGCTTATAAAGTCTGGGGGAATTACTCTCGCCACGTTAACGAGAGTAATTTTATTGATACTAATCTCCTGATACTTTACCCCCGTCCAAACTCCAGCCGCTGCACATTCACCATCCCAGTCTTCTCAGCAGCACTGGCATCAATTTGTGTCACCCGCAGCGCATACTTTTCATCCAGCGCGTTTAACCAGTTCAGCAGGTCATTAAACACCACCGGATCTATCCAGACCTGAATATTCTCCCCACGCTCGGCTATCCGCTTGATGACTACCGAGTGCGCGGAAGCACTGTCACTGATAACCCGCGATACCTGCGCAGGCGTTGTTGTGGCGGATTTTCGCGCCGCAATAATATCCGGCGCGGCGCTCCTCAGTCTGGTGTTCATCGCCACCAGTTGCTGCAACATTGTCTCCTGTTGTACTATCCGTTCGCTCAACGGCTGCCAGATGAGGACGTAATATCCGACGCTAAACAGGAACACCACCGCTGCCAGTAACATGCCCTTTTCACGCGGAGAACGCCCCGCCAGGTGTTGTGCCAGCCAGTGTTCGCCACGGCTTAACTGGCGTTCACGCCATTGCTGAAAATAGTGAATAAATTTATCGCGTAACATGTTATTTCCTCCGCAACGTTACGCCGCCGGAAACCGCATCACCCTCTTTCTGTAACGCGTCCTGTTGCACAACATAATCGGTTGCCAGTGCACTACGCAGTTTGTCGAAACTGGCAAAGTTCGCGGCCCGTAGCTGGAGGTGAAGTATCTGGCGTTTTTGATCAAAGGTAAAACCACGCATTTCGATGTCGGAAAGTGACGCTGATTTCAGGGTGCTGGCTATCGCTGACAACTCGGCGAGCAGCCGGGTATCGTCGGCCTGTGGGCGATATTTTTTCAGCGCCATCGTCACCTGAGAGCGTAAATTCACAATCCGCTTCTGCTCCGGGAACAACGTTAAGAACTGTTCCTCCGCCTGGGTGCGGCTTTGCGCCACCTGTTCGCTGACGCTCCATAACGTCACGCCCCGCTCCACTGCCAGCGCAACTAGAATCAGCAATATCGGCAGAATCATCACCCGCCAGCGCGCCCACTGTTTTCGGTAGCTGACGCGAGGCTGCCACGGCCCTGTCAGCAGGTTCCCTTCCGGTTCGCCATAAGTGGTAACGGCGGGCAGAGCTGTAACGGTCAGGCGTTCAGCGTCTGCGCCAGCCCATGCTGATAGCTTTTCCGGTGCAATGCCGACTACGGTTAGCGAAAGCGGTAAATCCTGCTCATTGAGCTGGGCGCGGAACATGACCGGAGCCAGCGCCCGCCCGGCGCTCCATCCCCGGCATTCATCAATGCGGCAGATAACCCGTTGCGCATCGCCAGCCATAACCCCACAAGGAATGGACATCCAGTCTGGCGCGACGGTAGCGCGGGTGATGCCGTTTTCCTGCAACCACTGCGCAATGTTGCGCATATGCTGTTGGTGAATCACTGCTACGGTTGCCAGTTGCTGGTCGATATTCAACGGGGCGAAATGCAGTTCATCGATATCCTGGTTCAGCTCTTCTTCCAGTAAGGCGGGCAGAATGGTCGGTATCTGCTTACGGGCGACATCAGGCAGTTCAACCTGCCAGACGCTGATCCATTCGCCGGGAATGTAGAGTCGAATCGCATCGGTTTGCAGCCATTGCTGGAGCTGTTCGTTAGCAACGTCAGACCAGATACCGTGCTCCACATCGGGTGTACGGCGCTGCCAATGGATGGGATCAGCGGCGCAAAGCGGGAAAAAAATCTCAAGGATGGAACTCACTCACTTTCTCCTGTCTGATGCCAGAGAACCGAAAAGTGTTGTGGGCCCATGCGGACAATTAACGAGTTCATCGTCAGTTCAATCTCATTCACGGTGATATCTGAACGCAGCCAGAAGTAATTGCTGTCCACGCTCAGGACGGTTTTTAGCTGTTTTTTAGTACGCTCATCGACGTCAGCAAGTAGCGGCTGTGCAAGAAACTGATCGACATCTTCCCAGCCCTTCGCCGGACGTTGTTGTAATAACGCCCGCGCCTGAACGGGGCTTAACCACGGGTCAAACAGCGCCTCAAGAATCACACTTTGCGTGACGTCTAAAGTATTGATGTTGATTTGCTGGCGGATCATCGGCAGCGCACAGACCAGCGGTTTCAGTTTTTGATAAAGCCCGGCGTCCATTCCCTGTACCACGCGCATCTCACTGATATCAGACAGCGGTTGATTGGCGGCGTAGAACGGCACCGAACGGGCGAGATACTCGCTGTCTTCACGGCCTAGACGTGTCTGCACGCTGCGGTCCTCGTCAATAAACTCCCACAGGCTTTCGGCTATCAGTTCGGCCCGATAAGCAGGCACATCCAGGCGCGAGATCAGGGCAATCAACTGTTGTACCGCAAGCGGACGCGACGCCGTTGTCGGCTGAGCAAGGGCATTCAGGTTAAAGCAAGCCTGTGCGTCACGCAGGGTGACCGCAATTTGCCCCTGCGGCAGAGGGAAGAAACGAGGGCCGGATGCCCACGGCTGTGCCAGATGCACGCGCTTTTCATTTTTCAGGCTCAGACTGAGCGCGCTCAGCGCCAGGCTTTCCGCACTGGCGCTGTACCACAGCGCCTGCTGGTACTCCTGCTGGCTGCGCGTTCGCCCAAGTTGTTGCTGCATCCGCCCGGAAAGCGTGATGGTTACCAGCATCATAACCGCCAGCAATACCAGCACCACGACCAGTGCCATTCCGCGTTTTGGTGGTGAGGTGATCATGATTATTGCGGCCCGCGTAACAACCAGATGCGTTCAATCTCGCCCCATTGCGGCGAATGCAGGGTCATGCGTACCGCCACAGGGATCGCCTGTACTGACGACCAGCTCTCCTGCCAGCGCGTGCCGTCGTAGAACTGCAAACGGAGCGAATCGGCCGGAATCAACTTTTGCATTGTCGGCTTCACGCTGCCTGCGGCATCGGTCAGCGGCCAGGCTAACCGTTCGAGATAACCGTCATGAATGCGGTAACCGACGGTGAGCAGATTGCTGCGCGGCAGACGCATCAACGGGTTAACCACACCGCCGCGCACAAAACGCATTCCTTCACTCTCAGACGCCAGCACGCCAGCGCCAGCCAGTAAAGCTGGTTCACGCTGGCCCTGATCGCCTCTTACCGGACGCGGCATCATTTGGGTCAGATCGTGGGTCAGAAAACTCATCGTTTGCTGCATGAGGTTTAGTTTTTGATCGTGATCGGCGACGGCGCTATTCACGCGCGTGACGCCGTTAGTCACCTGCTGCGCCATCAGTGCCAGCGAGGCAAAAATGGCAATTGCCACCAACATTTCCAGTAACGTGAAACCAGCGCGAGTCCTTCTCACTGTTGGCCTCCCACGGCGCTAAACCAGGCGCGTCGTGACTGAATCACCGACGAAAAGTCTTCGTGACGGCTGACTTCAATATCCACCGCCTGGAGCAGCGCGTTGCCTGTATTCAATGGGATTGTTCGCCAGTACCAGCGGCTTCCTGCCATATCGCTCTCGCCCTGATGCCTGACCGCCCGCTGCTCACGGGTCATCAGGTAGAGCAGCGCAGTCTGGTTTTCAGCTACCCAGCCCGCTACCGTTTTTTCCTCAAGAACGTGCTGATTACTCAGCGCACCGCTGGCAATCTGTAACACCGCCGTGGCAGCCAGCGCAAAAATCGCCAGCACGAGCATCACTTCCAGCAAGGTAAATCCGCGCTTCATGGCATCCTCTCATCACATTGATTGAGGGATAACGCGCCATCGTGTGCCAGCTTTACCGCCCAACATGCGTTTTGCGCCGCCGAGTAGAAGCGCAGCGTAAACGGCGTGGCGGGTTCAAAAGGCGAAAAACGGATCTGCGGCGTCTTCTTTTTCGCCTCTTTTTGCAACTCCAGTTCAATATCGTGCAGCGTCAGGCGACGACGTTGCAGCTCCAGCGCATATTCCTTCTGCCAGATATCACTTCCGGGTTGTAACAGCATCTGCACCTGTTTCGGCACCGTAACCTGTGCCGATAACCGGGTCGCAGAAACGGGCAACCACTGCCCCTGACGACGCTGCATAAACTGATAGCCAGGCGGGTCGATTAGCACACCGAGTGTCTGTCCTTCAATCACTGCCCTGTCATTAAACTGCGCAAAGCGAGTCAGAAAATCCTGTGCCGCTTTTTTCGCGGGCGGTTCAGAATCGGTCGCAAACGTCTGTACCACGCCCGCACTGGCAAGGCCGATAAGGAAAATCACCAGCATGATTTCCAGAAGTGTGAATCCGCGTTCAGGCACTGCTTACTGAAACTCCTGCAAATTCCAGTTACCGATATCTGCGCCAGCGCCTTCCCCGTTTTCCTGACCATCCGCCCCCAGGGTATAAACATCAAACAGTCCTTTTTCACCCGGGCTGAGATACTGATAATCATTGCCCCACGGATCCTTTGGCAGTCGTTTGATGTATCCACCAGTACGGTAGTTGCGGGAGTCCGCCATATTGGCTGGCTGCTGGATCAGCGCTTCCAGCCCCTGTTCTGTGGTCGGATAACGCCCGTTATCCAGTCGGTACATATCTAGTGCGTTTTCCAGCGCCACGATATCGCTGATGGCTTTTTGCCGATCGGCTTTCTCTTTGTTGCCCAACAGGTTAGGCACCACCAGACTTGCCAGGACGCCAAGAATAACAATCACCACCATCACTTCCAGCAGGGTAAAACCTGCCCGTGGTTTGTGTGTGCGGGATAACGAATTCATGTGATAACTCCGTAAATTACATTCCAACCATATTATTCAGTTGCAGCATCGGCTCGAGGATGGCGATGACAATAAACAGCACCACGCCCGCCATCATCACCACCAGCGCAGGCTCAAACAGCCCCAACGCCAGCCCCACCTGGGTATCAAATTCCCGTTCCTGGTTAACAGCGGCCTGCTCAAGCATGGTTTCCAGTTCGCCGCTCTGTTCGCCGGAAGCGATCATGTACAGCATCATCGGCGGGAACAGGCGCAACTCCACCAGCGCGGCGCGCAGACTGCTTCCTTCGCGGACGCGATCTGCCGCCAGCAGCAGTTGTTGTTCGACATAGCGATTTGCCGACACGGCGGCAGCGGTCTGAATGCCTTCCAGTAGCGGAACACTGCTGGCGGTGAGGATGCTTAATGTGCGGGAAAAACGCGCCGTATTCAGCCCGCGCGCAACACGGCCCGTCACGGGCAGACGCAGCAAGGTTTTATCCCAGCGCAGGCGCATAGTCGGATTTTTAAGTAGCCATTGCCCCAGCACCAGAAGCGCCAGCAATCCCGCCAGCCAGTAAACGCCGCTGGCCTGTAACGCATCACTCATGGCGATAAGCGCACGGGTGGAGGAGGGTAGCGCGTGTCCGAGATGATCAAACTGTTCGATGATTTTCGGCACCACTGCCGTCAGCAAAATAGTGACCACGCCCGTTGCCACCACCAGCATAACCAGCGGATAGAGCATGGCCTGCAATAGACGTGATTTCAGGCGCTGTCGCTGTTCGGTGTAATCTGCCAGGCGATTGAGCACCACGTCGAGATGCCCGGATTTTTCTCCGGCAGCGACCATCGAACAAAACAGGGAATCAAAGACGCGGGGATGTTCGCGCAGGCTGTCCGACAGGGTATAACCTTCCTGAATCCGGCTGCGCAGCGCCATTCCGAGGCTCTTCACATGCAGTTTTTCACTTTGCTCACTGACCGCCTGCAAGCAGGTTTCCAACGGCATTGCTGCCTGCACCAGCATTGCCAGTTGCGCGTGAACAGCGCCAGATCTGCCGCCGCCACGCGACGATGTGCGTGCCGCCGACGCTGCAACATTCCCCCTGCCGATGCATTCATCCTGGCTTCAATGTGCACGGGGATAAGCTCTTTACCGCGCAACAACTGGCGGGCATGACGCGCGGAATCCGCCTCAATCATGCCTTTGGTTTTGCGACCATTACGCTCCAGCGCCTGATAGTAAAACAGTGCCATTACGCCTCCATGGTTACCCGCAGAACTTCATCGAGAGAGGTTTCTCCGGCGAGCACTTTCTCAATGCCGTTGCTGCGGATACCCGCAGAGTGTTGCCGGACATAACGTTCCAGCTCCAGCTCCCCGGCCTGACGGTGGATCAAATCACGCAATGTGGCATCCACCACGTCAGCTCATGGATGGCAGTCCGTCCGCGGAAACCTTTGTGATTACAGGCGGGGCAGCCCTGCGGATGGTACAGAGTGACGGTTCGCGCATCAGTAATGCCCAGCAGGCGTTTTTCTTCGTCAGTGGCAGGCGCGGCCTGACGGCAGTCGGGACACAGCGTGCGGACCAGTCGCTGCGCCATCACGCCCGTCAGACTGGAAGAGAGCAGGAAAGGCTCCACGCCCATATCCTGCAAACGCGTGATCGCCCCCACCGCCGTGTTGGTATGCAGCGTGGAAAGGACCAGGTGTCCGGTAAGCGATGCCTGAACAGCGATTTCTGCGGTTTCGGTATCGCGGATTTCACCGACCATCACCACATCCGGGTCCTGACGCAAAATCGCGCGCAGGCCACGGGCGAAGGTCATGCCGACGCGGGTGTTAACCTGTGTCTGACCGATCCCTTCAATCATGTATTCGATGGGGTCTTCAACCGTGAGAATGTTACGCGAATGGTTGTTCAGCTCCTGCAATCCGGCGTACAGCGTGGTGCTTTTGCCGGAACCCGTCGGCCCCGTCACCAGAAAGATGCCGTGCAGTTTGTGTAACAGCTGGCGCAACTGCACGGTCAGTTGCTGGCTAAGCCCCAGACGCTCCAGCGTCAGGCGGGCCTGGTTTTTGTCCAGCAGTCGCAGCACCACGCGCTCGCCCCAGGCAGAAGGCATGGTGGAGACACGCACGTCAATCGCCCGGCCGCCCAGCAGCAGCGCAATACGTCCATCCTGCGGTACGCGCTTTTCGGCGATATCCAGCCGTGCCATCACCTTGATACGCGATACCAGCAGCGAGGCCAGTTTGCGCCCCGGGCGCAGCATTTCATGTAATGTGCCGTCAACGCGAAAACGGATCACCAGACTCTTTTCAAACGTCTCGATGTGGATATCCGAAGCGCCTTCTTTAATCGCCTCTGCCAGCATGGCGTTGATCAGTTTGATGATCGGCGCATCGTCGTCACTTTCCAGCAGATCTTCCGTTTCTGGCAGTTCTTCCGCGAGAGTAAAAAAGTCCTCAGCAGAACCGAGATCTTCCATCAGCTGGCGAGCCTCGGAAGAGTCCCGCTGCCAGACCGCATTCAGCCGCTGTTCAAATTCGGCCTCGTCGATTTGCCGCAGCGTAAAGGGCGCGTTCAGCCCCCGCTGCAGCTCCTGCAAAACAGAGAGCGATAGCGGATGAACGTGGAGGATCTCCAGCGACGCTTCGCACCATGCCACCAGGCTAAACCGACGGCTGAAACTGTAGGGCAGACGCACGGTGTTGGCGGTGGTTTCCTGTGCTACAGGCACCATTAACGCGTTCTCCCGGCATTGAGGAACGCGCGAACTTCCGGCGGTAAGGCCTGGTTTTGCGCTGGCAGTACCGGCTGTGCGGTGTGCGGCATCAGGCTTAAACCTTGCTCATCACGATAGATCTGTTCGGCGCGCATATAGTTATATTTGCGCTGCGACACGCCGTCTGCCGCCATACCGTCACGCAGAATGGT
Source organism: Shigella sp. FC1661 (assembly GCF_001712525.1). Taxonomy (NCBI): domain Bacteria; kingdom Pseudomonadati; phylum Pseudomonadota; class Gammaproteobacteria; order Enterobacterales; family Enterobacteriaceae; genus Shigella; species Shigella sp. FC1661. The sequence continues at coordinate 2,912 of NZ_MDGW01000009.1, read as the reverse complement.
CGGGCGGATAAACACCATCAGGTTACGTTTTTCTTTTTTATCCGCCGTCGATTTAAACAGGTTACCAATCAATGGGATATCGCCCAGCAGAGGCACTTTCGCCACGCTTTCTCCCGCCTGATCGTCCATCAGACCACCAAGCACAATCAGCTCACCATCGTTAGCCAGCACGGTGGTTTTCAGTTTGCGCTCACCAAACACCACGTCGAGGCTGGTCTGTCCTTCCACCTTCGAGACTTCCTGCTCAATCACCATCTGTACCGCGTTACCTTCGTTAATCTGCGGCGTGACTTTCAGCATGATGCCGACTTTTTTCCTTTCTACTGTATTGAAAGGATTGCTGTTATTGGAGCCAACGGTAGAGCCGGTTAATACCGGAACGTCCTAGCCCACCATGAAGAAGGCTTCCTGGTTGTCCAGCGTAGTGATGCTCGGCGTGGAGAGAACGTTCGAGCTGGAGTCGTTTTTAACCGCCTGCACCAGTGCCATCCAGTCGCCTTTCACCACGCCAACCGCCGTACCGCTAAATCCAGAAAGAAGCTGGGCGAGTGTGGAGAGATCGCCGTTGGTATCCGGATTAATGGTGGTAGCGCCGTTTTCACTGATCACCGTCGAGCCTTTCTGCGGTTTCGCCTGAGAAATGGCTGCCCCCAGCGTACCGATAGGGATCTGCGTACCATTAGCAAACTGCATTAATCCGGCATCTTTCGACGCCCACTGCACGGCGAATATCCAGTTATTCAATTACGCTTTGCAGCGACTGCATGATGTCCTGCGGCGCGGTTACAATCAGGGCATTACTGTGTTTGCTGGCGGCGATGGATACAACCTCACGCCCGCTACCGACCGTGCCTTCCGCCTCTTCTTTAGCCGCCGTGAGCGTGCCGCTGACCTGTTTCAGCACATCGACCAGATCTTCGGCTTTGCTGTATTTGAGATAGAAAACCTGGCTGTTGCCGCTGCGTTCCATTTCTGAGTCCAGCCGACGGATCAGGCGGCGCATTTTGTCCCGCGTGGCCGGGTCACCACTGACAATCACACTGTTGGTGCGTTCGTCGGCGACAATTTGAGATTTCAGCGTCGCAGGCTGGTTCTCGCCGCTGTTTTTCGTCAGGCTTTCCAGCACGCGGGCGATTTCCGAAGCCGAGGCGTTATCCAGCGGGATCACCTCTTCGGTGCGATTACCCGCGTGATCCACGCGCTGGATCACTTCCGTCAGGCGCTCCACAACGGAGGCGCGTCCGGTGAGCATAATCACGTTGGAGGGATCGTAATTAACAACGTTGCCTGAGCCTGCGCTGTCGATCATCTGGCGCAGAATCGGTGCCAGCTCGCGTACCGACACATTACGTACCGGCACTACTTTGGTGACCATTTCATCGCCCGCGTAGTTGTCGCTGCCTTCACCGACCAGCGGCAGCGGCTCGACTTTCGCAGCGCTGGATTTCACCACCTTCAGCACGTCGTTTTCCATCGGTACGACGGCATACCCCTGTGCTTCCAGCAGGTTAAGGAATAGCTGGTAATACTGGCGTTCATTGAGCGGGGTCATGGTGCGAATACTCACTTTCCCCTGTACGCCCGGCCCCATAATGATGGTTTTATTAAGGTTAGCGCCGACGGTTTCGATGAACGATTTCAGGTCGGTATCTTTAAAATTAGCGGTGAAAGTGGCTTCTTCCGCCCAGACCGGTGAACTGCATAATGCCGCTGCCAGCACCAGCGGCAGTAAACGCTTTTTTGTTTTGAGGCCAGTTGTCTTCTTACGCCAGACCGACAACGTAATATCACGCCAAAACACGATGAATGATTCTCCTGGATTAAATGCGGTTAGCGCAGCGCGATGGAAATGTCGTGGCGCGCACCCTTGCGTAAAACCGTAAGTTGAATGGAATCCATTGAAGGTAACTGTCGCATCAGAGCAATCATTGCTCGTGGATCAGTGAAATCCTGCTGATTTAGCGCAATGGCGATATCGCCTTCCTTGAAACCGCTGGCATCGAACAGAGAACGATCTGCCCCCGGCTTCACTGCATAACCGACAATTCCCTCCTTACGCACAGGCGTAAGCTGGATATAGTTAAAAATTTTCTGCGGATCTTTCGCCAGTGCCTGACGCACGGCAGTCGGTATCTCAACTGGCGCACTGACAGCAGGTTCAGCAACAGCTTGCTTTGCTTCGTCACTGACAGCTTTTTTGTTGGTCGCGGCAACGGTGGAACGCTCCTCTTCAGCCAAGCTCAGGCGCTCTATTTTTCCCTGATAGCGCAGCATCACATGGTCGCGATTGATTTCCTCAATCACCGCGTTGTGCGAGCCAAGCGTTTCACCCTGCAAATAGACCTGCTGTTTACCGCCTTCTTCAATAACCGCGCCGGGTCTGGCACCAAAGGCGATCCCGCGCAGCACCACATTAAGACGCGTTTCTGCCACAGGCACAGGTTCGGGTTGTTTTACCGGCGTGGCGACGGGCTGATATTTGCCAAACCAGTTTTGCTGGCTGATTAATTGCACGTCATTTTTATCGAACGTTTTTGCATCCGCACGGGGCGGTTTATTCGCCGATGGGGAAACAGCCGTATATTCCGCAGAAAAGGAGAAATAGCGCCAGAGTGAATGCGCCACTTTTGCAGAAATAATAAGCAGCATCAGCCAGAACATCCCGCGTACAATTTTTGGTAATGACTCCAACTTACTGATAGTATTTTATGTTCAGATAATGCCCGATGACCTTGTCATGCAGCTCCACCGATTTTGAGAACGACAGTGACTTCCGTCCCAGCCTTGCCAGATGTTGTCTCAGATTCAGATTATGTGTAAGCGTACAGCCTGAACCGTCTGGTCAGAATCTGACGAATTAGACAAAGTGGTGTCCACCAAATAAGTAGTGGGAACCAAAGTGTCAGATATGC
>NZ_MDGW01000008.1:0-14019 GCF_001712525.1 Shigella sp. FC1661 | reverse complement strand
CAGCGCTGGCTGTTTTACGCGTATGACAGGCTCCGGAAGACGGTTGTTGCGCACGTATTCGGTGAACGCACTATGGCGACGCAGGGGCGTCTTATGAGCTTGCTGTCACCCTTTGACGTGGTGATATGGATGACGGATGGCTGGCCACTGTATGAATCCCGCCTGAAGGGAAAGCTGCACGTAATCAGCAAGCGATATACGCAGCGAATTGAGCGGCATAACCTGAATCTGAGACAACATCTGGCAAGGCTGGGACGGAAGTCACTGTCGTTCTCAAAATCGGTGGAGCTGCATGACAAAGTCATCGGGCATTATCTGAACATAAAACACTATCAATAAGTTGGAGTCATTACCAGCTTTGAGAACTGTTATTTTCTAAAAATAAAAAATACAAAAAATGAATGCAGCTCGGGAAATAGTAGAATAATTCTCGCTCAGATGAAGTTGATAATATTTTTACCAACAAAATACTTCCCCGCAAAAACTCTGCCCCATAAAATTCATTTACCATCGTCTACACTTACTCCTTTATACCGTTCAGGAGCAGTAATGAATCTACAACGATTTGATGACAGCACCCTAATCCGTATCTTTGCCCTTCATGAGTTACATCGACTGAAAGAACATGGCTTAACGCGCGGGGCGCTTCTCGATTATCACAGCCGCTATAAACTCGTCTTTCTGGCGCATTCTCAGCCGGAGTACCGCAAACTTGGCCCGTTCGTGGCTGATATTCACCAGTGGCAAAATCTGGATGACTATTACAACCAGTACCGCCAACGCGTAGTTGTTTTGCTTTCTCACCCCGCCAACCCGCGCGATCACACCAATGTTTTGATGCACGTTCAGGGTTATTTTCGCCCGCATATTGATTCCACAGAACGCCAGCAGCTGGCTGCGCTTATCGATAGTTATCGCCGTGGCGAGCAACCACTTCTTGCGCCGCTGATGCGTATCAAACACTATATGGCGCTTTATCCTGACGCCTGGCTTTCAGGGCAGCGTTATTTCGAACTTTGGCCGCGTGTGATTAACTTGCGCCATTCAGGAGTTTTATGACTACCCATCTGGTCTGGTTTCGCCAGGATTTACGTTTGCACGATAATCTCGCACTGGCTGCCGCCTGCCGCAATTCGTCTGCACGCGTGCTGGCGTTGTATATCGCTACACCACGCCAGTGGGCGACGCATAACATGTCGCCGCGTCAGGCTGAACTTATCAATGCTCAACTGAATGGGCTACAAATAGCGCTTGCGGAAAAAGGTATTCCTTTATTGTTCCGTGAAGTGGATGACTTTATCGCCAGTGTCGAAATAGTTAAACAGGTGTGCGCGGAAAACAGCGTTACCCACCTGTTTTATAACTATCAGTATGAAGTGAATGAGCGGGCGCGGGATGTGGAAGTTGAAAGAGCGCTGCGTAACGTGGTGTGTGAAGGATTTGATGACAGCGTGATCCTGCCGCCTGGCGCGGTGATGACCGGTAATCACGAGATGTACAAAGTCTTTACGCCTTTTAAGAATGCCTGGCTGAAACGGCTGCGGGAAGGGATGCCGGAGTGCGTCGCTGCGCCAAAAGTTCGTAGTAGCGGATCGATAGAGCCCTCGCCATCCATTACGCTGAATTATCCTCGTCAGTCTTTCGATACTGCGCATTTCCCGGTGGAAGAAAAAGCGGCGATTGCGCAATTACGCCAGTTTTGCCAGAACGGTGCCGGAGAATATGAGCAACAACGAGATTTTCCGGCAGTGGAAGGCACCAGTCGTTTGTCCGCCAGCCTAGCAACGGGCGGGTTATCGCCTCGCCAGTGTTTGCATCGCTTGTTGGCGGAACAGCCGCAGGCGCTGGACGGTGGGGCCGGTAGTGTCTGGCTTAGTGAGCTGATCTGGCGCGAGTTCTACCGTCATCTGATGACGTATTACCCCTCGTTGTGTAAACATTGTCCGTTTATTGCCTGGACGGATCGTGTGCAGTGGCAGAGCAATCCCGCACATTTACAGGCCTGGCAGGAAGGCAAAACGGGATACCCGATTGTCGATGCTGCCATGCGTCAGCTTAACAGCACTGGCTGGATGCATAACCGGCTACGGATGATTACAGCCAGTTTTCTGGTGAAAGATTTGTTGATCGACTGGCGCGAAGGCGAGCGATATTTCATGTCGCAGCTGATTGATGGTGATTTGGCAGCCAATAACGGTGGCTGGCAGTGGGCCGCTTCAACCGGAACCGATGCAGCGCCGTATTTTCGTATTTTCAACCCGACAACCCAGGGCGAGAAATTTGACCGTGAGGGCGAGTTTATTCGTCGATGGTTACCGGAGCTGCGCGATGTACCAGGGAAAGCGGTGCATGAGCCGTGGAAGTGGGCGCAGAAAGCAGGTGTGATGCTGGATTATCCGCAACCGATAGTTGATCACAAAGAGGCAAGGCTGCGAACGCTGGCAGCGTACGAAGAAGCGAGGAAAGGAGCCTGATAAAACGCAGCGAGCGTTTTATCAGGTATGGTGCTGGCCTATTATGACTCCAGCGCCAGCGCGCGGTTTCTGAATTTCAGCGCCTGATACAGCCAAATCATCAGTACCAGTCCTACACACGCCAGTGCGCCCCAGGTAATTTGATCAAATACTTCAATATATGCATTGATGGAGTAGTTGATCGCCCCGGAAGCATCAAACGAAGCCTGCGATGTCTGATCGGCAATCACGCCCGCGAGATAGTTCGCAATCGCGCCGGAAAGCAGCATATAAATGCCGGTTAATACGCCGGTCACACCGGGGATTTCAATGCGCGTAATTTGCGACATGGCAACCGGGTCGATAAACAGTTCCGCAAAGCCCATCACCGCCAGGCCTAATACCATCAGTGGCAGAGAAGAGTGACCATACATTGCGGACCAGCGGGCGCTTAAGGTCAGAATGCAGAACCCGGCGCTCATCAGGCCGAGACCAAGAGCAAATTTTCCCCAGATGCGCACGGTACGATTACCTGCGACGCTTTCTTTAACCACCCACGCCAGGAACACACCGCACAGCATAACTGCGAAGGCATTAATCGACTGGAACATAGCAGTCGGAACGGTATAACCAAACATATCGCGGTTAACGAAGCGGTCGATATAAAGGCTAATCGAGCTGCCGCCCTGTTGTGCGAAGGCCCAGAACAACATATTGAAGAAGGTGAGCGTCACAATCAGCCCCAGCTCCTTACGCTGTTTCTGGTTTTCTGCTTTGCGATAAATTTTTGCCAGTACACCCAGGCCAATAATAGTCGCGACAATTAAGGCGTATACCGACCACTCTTTCCAGAACAATACGGTAATCAGCGCAGGCGTTGCCACCAGCAGAACCAGCAGCCATCCCCAGTTAGGCAGGAGAAAGTTTGTCGCACGCAGTACTTTTTTATTAACGCCGCGGGTATGTGTGAAATGACGATTGCCACATAAGAAAATGACCAGACCCGCGATCATACCCACCGCCGCCAGGCCAAAGCCCATCGCCCAGCTGTACTCTTCCTGGGCGTAGCCACAGGCAATAGGTGCGATAATAGACCCCACGTTACCCGCTGCATACATCAGCGAGAAACCGCCATCACGACGCGGATCGGTTGGCTCATACAGCTCGCCGAGCAGGCAACTGACATTGGATTTAAACAGACCATAGCCACAAACGATTATCGCCAGGGACAGATAGAGGAATGACGGATGGATCTCACTGGCACCCAACACCACATGACCGATCGCCATCAATAACGCCCCCAGCATCACCGCCATGCGATTGCCGAGAACTTTATCCGCCAAAAAGCCACCGAGGATTGGCGTGACATACACCAGCGAACAGTAGGCGCTAAATAACTCGTAGGCGTGAGTATCGTTGTATTTTAGTTGATTGGTGAGATAGAGAATCAGCAGGGCACGCATGCTGTAAAAGCTAAAATATTCCCAGATTTGCAGCGCAACGACATAGTAAATAGCGCGCGGCTGAGATGCGTGTTTATTCATAATAATTCCACAATTGACGGCAACGTCACGTAATAGTTGCGCGGCGTGCTTGTGTTTCCTTAAAGTTAAAACTTTGATACAGATCTGATTATTTATGCAATATGCTGTCTGATTGCATAAATATACATTAGCTGAAGCGTGATGATATAAACAATTTGCGTCTTTTGGCGTCGGGTTTGTTTCTTAATATGTCAAAAGATTGGCTATCGACGAACAGGCGAGGTAACGCTATGTTAACGGTGTAGCTATCAGAATACGGAAGGCGCGAAGATGAAAAACACCGAACTGGAACAACTGATTAACGAAAAACTGAACAGCGCGGCGATTAGTGATTACGCGCCGAATGGTTTGCAGGTGGAAGGCAAAGAGACGGTGCAAAAAATTGTTACCGGTGTCACCGCCAGCCAGGCTTTGCTCGATGAGGCAGTGCGTCTGGGCGCGGATGCGGTCATTGTGCATCATGGCTACTTCTGGAAAGGAGAGTCTCCGGTCATTCGCGGAATGAAGCGTAACCGTTTAAAAACGTTGCTGGCGAATGATATCAACCTGTATGGCTGGCATTTGCCGCTTGACGCACATCCTGAGCTGGGCAATAACGCACAGCTGGCGGCGTTACTGGGGATCACGGTCATGGGCGAAATTGAGCCGTTGGTGCCGTGGGGAGAGCTGACCATGCCTGTGCCGGGACTGGAACTAGCCTCCTGGATTGAAGCGCGTCTGGGACGTAAGCCGTTATGGTGTGGCGATACCGGACCTGAGGTGGTCCAGCGCGTCGCCTGGTGCACGGGCGGCGGGCAAAGTTTTATCGATAGCGCCGCGCGTTTTGGCGTGGATGCTTTTATTACTGGCGAAGTTTCTGAACAGACCATTCATTCAGCCCGCGAGCAGGGATTGCATTTTTATGCTGCAGGTCACCATGCCACTGAACGTGGTGGTATTCGCGCATTGAGCGAGTGGCTGAATGAAAATACCGATCTTGATGTGACCTTTATTGATATTCCTAATCCTGCATAACGAATAATCAGAGGGATCGAAAGTGCAACGAGCGCGTTGTTATCTGATAGGTGAAACGGCGGTAGTGCTGGAACTGGAACCGCCGGTGACGCTGGCTAGCCAGAAACGGATCTGGCGACTGGCGCAGCGTCTGGTGGATATACCGAATGTGGTTGAAGCCATTCCCGGCATGAACAATATCACGGTGATTTTGCGTAATCCTGAGTCGCTGGCGCTGGATGCCATAGAGCGTTTGCAACGCTGGTGGGAGGAGAGCGAGGCCCTGGAACCTGAGTCTCGCTTTATTGAAATTCCGGTGGTTTACGGTGGTGCAGGCGGACCGGATTTGGCGGTGGTCGCGGCGCATTGCGGGTTGAGCGAAAAACAGGTTGTTGAATTGCACTCCTCCGTGGAATACGTGGTCTGGTTTTTAGGTTTTCAACCGGGCTTCCCGTATCTCGGGAGTTTGCCGGAACAACTACACACGCCACGGCGCGCTGAACCGCGCTTGCTCGTTCCGGCAGGTTCTGTCGGGATCGGCGGGCCGCAGACTGGTGTTTATCCGCTGGCAACGCCGGGTGGCTGGCAGTTGATTGGTCATACCTCACTCAGCCTGTTTGATCCGGCGCGTGACGAACCCATCTTATTACGTCCGGGAGACAGCGTGCGCTTTGTACCGCAGAAGGAGGGAGTATGCTGAAGATTATTCGTGCGGGCATGTATACCACTGTGCAGGATGGCGGTCGTCACGGTTTTCGCCAGTCGGGTATCAGCCACTGCGGCGCACTGGATATGCCTGCGTTACGCATTGCTAACCTGCTGGTGGGTAATGACGCCAATGCCCCCGCGCTGGAGATCACGCTCGGTCAGTTAACGGTTGAGTTCGAAACTGATGGGTGGTTTGCTCTGACGGGTGCCGGTTGCGAAGCGCGGCTGGATGATAACGCCGTCTGGACCGGCTGGCGCTTGCCGATGAAAGCAGGCCAGCGTTTAACGCTTAAACGCCCGCAGCACGGCATGCGCAGTTATCTGGCGGTCGCGGGTGGTATTGATGTTCCGCCGGTAATGGGGTCATGCAGCACCGATCTCAACGTGGGGATTGGCGGGCTGGAAGGCCGTTTACTGAAGGATGGTGACCGACTCCCGATTGGCAAATCGAAGCGTGATTTTATGGAAGCGCAGGGCGTTAAACAGCTGCTGTGGGGCAACCGCATTCGCGCCTTGCCGGGGCCGGAATATCATGAGTTCGATCGCGCCTCGCAGGATGCATTCTGGCGTTCGCCCTGGCAGCTTAGCCCGCAAAGTAACCGCATGGGCTATCGCTTACAGGGGCAAATTTTAAAACGCACCACCGATCGCGAACTGTTATCTCACGGTTTGTTACCGGGTGTGGTGCAGGTGCCGCATAACGGGCAGCCGATTGTGTTGATGAACGACGCACAGACCACCGGTGGTTACCCGCGTATTGCCTGTATCATTGAGGCTGATATGTACCATCTGGCGCAAATTCCGCTCGGTCAGCCGATTCATTTTGTCCAGTGTTCACTGGAAGAGGCACTGAAAGCGCGGCAAGATCAACAACGTTATTTCGAACAATTAGCGTGGCGGCTACACAATGAAAATTGACCTGAACGCCGATCTGGGCGAAGGCTGCGCCAGCGACGCAGAGCTATTAACGCTGGTTTCCTCTGCCAATATTGCTTGTGGATTTCATGCAGGCGATGCCCAAACCATGCAGGCTTGCGTGCGTGAAGCAATAAAAAATGGTGTCGCGATTGGCGCTCACCCGAGTTTTCCCGACAGGGAAAATTTTGGTCGCAGCGCCATGCAGCTGCCGCCAGAAACCGTTTACGCCCAGACGCTGTATCAAATTGGCGCGCTGGCAACGATTGCCCGTGCGCAAGGCGGCGTAATGCGTCATGTCAAACCGCACGGCATGTTGTACAACCAGACGGCGAAAGAAGCACAACTGGCAGACGCCATCGCCAGAGCGGTATACGCTTGCGATCCAGCATTGGTTCTCGTTGGGCTGGCAGGAAGCGAGCTGATTCGTGCAGGCAAGCAATATGGCCTGACAACGCGCGAGGAAGTGTTTGCCGATCGCGGTTATCAGGCTGACGGCTCGCTGGTGCCGCGAAGTCAGCCAGGCGCGTTGATTGAAAACGAAGAACAGGCGCTGGCGCAAACGCTAGAGATGGTGCAACACGGCAGAGTCAAAAGTATCACCGGCGAATGGGCAACGGTCACGGCGCAAACAGTCTGCCTGCATGGCGACGGCGAGCACGCACTGGCGTTCGCCCGCCGACTACGCTCTACATTTGCCGAAAAGGAGATTGTTGTCGCAGCATAACCCCGATTAATAAAGAATGAAAAAAGGATATCACCATGCCTGAAGGCCCGGAGATCCGCCGTGCAGCGGATAACCTGGAGGCGGCGATCAAAGGCAAACCACTAACTGATGTCTGGTTTGCCTTCCCGCAGTTAAAAACTTATCAATCACAACTTATCGGTCAACACGTTACCCATGTGGGAACGCGTGGTAAGGCGTTGTTAACTCATTTTTCCAACGACTTAACGCTCTACAGCCATAATCAGCTTTACGGCGTCTGGCGCGTGGTTGATACCGGCGAAGAGCCGCAGACCACGCGAGTATTGCGGGTAAAACTGCAAACGGCTGACAAAACCATTCTGCTTTATAGCGCCTCGGATATTGAGATGTTGAGGCCGGAACAACTGACCACGCATCCGTTTTTACAACGCGTTGGTCCCGATGTGCTGGATCCGAATCTGACGCCGGAGGTGGTAAAGGAACGGTTATTGTCACCGCGCTTTCGTAACCGTCAGTTTGCAGGATTACTGCTCGATCAGGCGTTTCTGGCTGGGCTTGGCAATTATTTGCGGGTGGAGATCCTCTGGCAGGTTGGGTTGACTGGAAATCATAAAGCGAAAGATCTCAATGCGGCGCAACTGGATGCACTCGCACACGCGTTACTGGAGATTCCTCGGTTTTCTTACGCTACGCGGGGGCAGGTGGATGAGAATAAGCATCATGGGGCGCTGTTTCGCTTTAAGGTTTTTCATCGTGATGGCGAACTGTGCGAACGCTGTGGCGGCATCATTGAGAAAACCACGTTGTCCTCGCGCCCGTTTTACTGGTGTCCAGGCTGCCAGCACTAGGCCGACCGCTTCGGCGCATAGGTTGAAATAAACCGCGCAATGGCTGGCCCCGTCAGCAAAATACTGAACAGGCGCAGGGTTTGCATCGCCATAATAAGCGCCATATCGGCATTGCTCCCTGCGGCGATGACCGCCACGGTATCAAGCCCGTCGGGACTGGTGGCGAGGTAGGCAGTCATAAAATCAATATGCATAAACCGGGTCAGTCCCCACGCCATACCTGCACAAATAGCTAGCAGAGCAAAAATCGACAGCAGGATTTGCGGTAGTGGGCGTAGTGCCCGCAGTAAGATTTGTTTATCGAAACCAAGACCAATCCGCCAGCCAATTGCCATATACGCCATCGCCAGCAGCCATTCCGGTAGTTCGATGGTGATGAGCTGACCAGACTGGAGCACTGCGCCGCCAGCATCCGGATGAGCATCGTGCCGGAAGGTAGACGCAGCATGCATCCCGCCGTACCGGCAACGACTGCGAGCAAAATCGTAAGCAGGAGATTAATGCTCACTGGCGGGAACCAGACGATTTGCTGGTTAACCGCTTCAGCGTTATCACCCAGCATCATGCAGGTGACCAGAACAGCGGCCCCCGCGACGAACAGCACTCGCAGATATTGCATAAACGCCACCAGGCGAATATCTGCGCCGTAATCTTGCGCCATAGCGACCATTGCCGCTGCGCCGCCTGGAGAAGAACCCCAGGCACCGGTATTTCCAGGCAGTGAGCTATAGCGCACCAATAACCAACCCACGATGGCGCTGGAAAGCAGCGTCACCAGTAAAATAGCAAGCACGATCGGCCAGTTGGCGGCCAGCGTGGTGAGAATCGAACCAGTGAGGTTTTGCGCAATCATGCAGCCAAGAATGGCCTGCGCGGCGAGAAAAGCGGAGCGGGGAAGTTGCAGAGTAATTCCGCGCATACTGAAGATGATCCCGGCGATCATCGGCCCAAGTAATAGCGCCGCCGGGAGATGTACCGCGAGGAAACCAATAGAAAGGATAAGTGATAGCACACATAACATTCCCCACTGCAAAACTGGCATCCTTCGCTCCCTCATTATTTTCTCTTTGGTGTATCGATACAGCATAAAGAAAGCCGGGCCAGGAAAAAATAACAGTAATCAAGGAAAAGAGGAAAATCAGCAATTTTCTGAAAGAGATGCCCTTTCCGGCTGCAAAGGGCATCATGGCAAATCAGTTATAGTTAATTTTAAAAAGCACCACTGTATCGAAGGGCCCAGCCTCGATGGGGTACCTGCAATGGACGAAAGTTCAGCTGTATAGGTTTTTTCGTAGACCAACATGTCGCTGGTGAAATCGGCGTATTCAGCATATTTATTGAAGGTATAAGGCGAGGCGTTTTCATCCAGCAAACGTAGCTTCAGACCATTACCAATCAACAATGCTTTATCTTCTTCAACCAACGTTTCTTCGGTATAAAAGGAGGAACTGACTTTAAATCCGTCGGTGCATTGGTCATTTTGTGATTTTGTCGTCTTAATACTGAATGTTTTCGACATTGTGTGGCGACGAATATCCAGCAAATTAAATTTACCAAAATCAATCACCTGTGTTTCCGGTGAAATGGAAAAATTGACGCTGCAATCCAGCACGCGAATGTTTTCCAGACCAGTAATATGATATTTCAGGTTTTGGGCAGTAGGGTCTTCGTTAACGCTACCGGCACCGTCAAATTGCACGACGATATAGTCGCTAAGCGTACTTTGATAATCATGCGGCGGCATTTCTCGTATTTTGACGTATAACCGCATGCGAGCGAGAAAGGTACGCGACATGTGAATATTAGCGGGATCACCCGAGCAAATTTTGTTCTGCCATCCCATCGCGATAATCTGCTCAGGGGTATAAATGTCAATGTTCTTACTGTCAATACACTGGTTAGTGTCGATGCGGCTTTTTCCCTGGTTGGCGTCATAATCAACGCCATTGTAAGTTACGCCGAGTTGATAATAGCGATCCTGCACCCCCGGGTAGGGGTTTACCCAGGCATAAACATGCTCACTTTCAAAATTGCCGTTGGTATTGTTGTCACAATAGACGGGAATTTTAATATCGTCAGATTCCCAAATCTTATCGCCGAGTTTGGCATTGCCTGGTACAGCAAAAGGTTGAATCGCTTCTGATTTTTCTACCGAGCCACCGGATGAACCAAAGTAGCAGTTCAGGGCAAGCGCAGACTTCAACGGCAGAAATAACAGACAGATGACGAGCAACACTCCCTTGCCAGCACTCATTTCTTCGCCTCCACGGCTTGTAAATGGCATTGTCCGCTGCAGTTGAGCGTCGTCATGCGTAACGCGCCGTAATCATCCATATAACCGAGATAAAACTGGCTGCCGCTATAATTTCCGGTGTTTGTGTTGACCGTACTAAAAGGCGCAACCATCACGGTTTTGAAGCCGGGGAGAACGCCTTTTTCATTTCGTCCCAAGTAGGCAATGGTCAGATAATACGCGGTAGGATTTTTCAGTGTCAGTTGGTTGCCCTGCTGGCTGACCTGTAACTGCAGTTCGACCTTTTCTCCTGCTTTCTTGCGTAATGCAGCCGGTCGCCAGAACACCTTGATACGACTCTGAATGGCGACTTGCAGAACGGCATGGTCGCTGTTTTTTTCCGGGGCGGGAGGAATTTCACGCATATTGTAGAAAAATAGCGTTTCGCGATCGCCCGGTAATTTTGTGGTCGAGGCTTGCTTTACTATCCGTACCTGCGTTGTTGCTTTCGGTTCCAGACGTTGTATCGGCGGCAGGGCGACCAGAAGATCATCGCTTTTCTCCCCTTTTTCATTTTCGAGCCAGGAATAAGCGAGGTAGGGGAGTTTATCGCTACGATTATCCACCCGCAGACTGGTAGCTTTATCATTAGCGTTAAACACAATACGAGTGCGATCGGGTTGTAGTGCAGCGTGGCTGCACAGACTGGCAACCAACAACAAAAGGGGTAGTCCTTTCATAAATGTCATTTTCATTTCCTTAATTAATGACAAGGTAAAATCAGGCGATTTGCGGTGTCTTCCATATGTTCAGGAAGATGGAGCGAGCAATGCTGGTTATCACCCCAGACCACGGTAAACTTTTGATTTTCAGCGACTCCGCTTAACCAGGCATGTCCTTCCTCGCCAACCATCCCCACGCTAATGCCGCTGTCATCCTGGCGGATATCCGCTCCGAGGGGAGGAAACTGACCGCTGGCGTTGCGAATGATGACGTTAACGTCTTTACCGGAACGGGAAGCCAGTGATTTGTAACCTATCGCGCCTTCAATCCACGTTTCTTTGATAACGTTTTCTGCAACTGTTACGCCGTCGGGTAAGTCATTCATGTTCACCGCCACGGTGGAAGGCTGGTAACTGGAAATCAACGGTACCACCGCAATGCCAAAATGGTTGGTGTAGTCGAGATTGCCCTGAACCGGAATATCTGCCACGCCATCGGTGCTGACCATCAGGCGTGGTTCATTGGTGGAGCTGTGGCGATGAAACGCTGCACCATATTGGGTTGCGGTGAAAGAACCGCTCCAGCTGCTGCTGACGGAACTGTAATCATTGGCGGCATAGGTACCAGAAATATCCCACTCACCCGCTGAACTCAGGTGCTGATAGTTGCCGCTCACCTGGGCTCCATTGTCAGGACGGTCGGATTGCAGTCCGGCAGACATGCCCCAGCTATTACGTTCATCCAGCGTATCGTTCCACGACATGCGGTGTGTGGTGCTGTGGCTACTGTTTTGCATGTCATAGCCAACTCGACCACCGTTACCGAAGGGGAGCGAAATCGACAGGTAAATCTGGTTGTCGTGATCTTTATCTTCGTAATGGGTTGTATTGAATGACGTCGAAATAGAGATATCTCTCCAGTCACCAATATCAACATTAAAACCTGCCGTGATGTTGGCGGTCGTGGAGGCGTCTGCATTCCACCAGGTTTGATGTAGCAGGTTGGCGTAAAGATTGAGGTTTAGTGGGGTAATCGGTTGGCCCACAGATAAGCTGATCGTCTGTTTTTCGTCCTGCGCATCGCTGTCGTTGTATTTGTGATCCAGATAGTTGGCGTAGCTGTGAAAATGACGATCGGAGAAACGATAAGCGGCGAGGGAAATCGTGCTGTTAGTGGCATCCACTTGTTTGCTGTAATTAAAACGGTAGCTTAAGCCCCGCTCGTCCTGCTGAGTATCAAAATGGCTACTGGCCCACGTGACATCAAACGACAGCGCACCAAGCCACAGCATATTTTGCCCAATACCCATTGCGGCAGAATGGTAGTCATCACCAGAAAGCAGCAGGCCGCCGTACAGCGAGGTGTTTGACAGCATCCCCCAGGAAACTTCATTGCTAAAAAAGGTTTCATTTTCAGTTTGATGTGACATGGAGGGCCGTGGCTGACCCGCGGCCAGTTTATAGCGAACCTGTCCCTGACGAGTCAGGAAGGGCGTCGATGCTGCCGAAACCTGGAAAT
Source organism: Shigella sp. FC1661 (assembly GCF_001712525.1). Classification (NCBI taxonomy): domain Bacteria; kingdom Pseudomonadati; phylum Pseudomonadota; class Gammaproteobacteria; order Enterobacterales; family Enterobacteriaceae; genus Shigella; species Shigella sp. FC1661. Next base: position 1,378 of record NZ_MDGW01000008.1, on the reverse strand, counting down.
TGTTCACCCGACCATCTTCTTCCGTCACTTTGACATCCAGTGTGCCCTGAACAGACTGATTAAGGTCGTCAATGATAAATGGGCCTGGTAGGACTTTTTTCTGGTAAATGACGCGGCCTGATTGACTGATCGTCACCGTGGCATTGGTCTGTGCAATACCGCTAATTTGTGGGGCGTAGCCGCGTAGTTCCCATGGCAACATTCGATCGTCACTTGCCAGTGCCGCACCGGTATAAGAAAAACCGTCGAAAATATTGGAACTAAAATCCGTTTCGCCGAGGGTTAATTTTGAACCTAATTGCGGTAACGGGCGAAAAAGATAGGTACGTGATATTTCGCCTGACTGTTCATGGTTATCATCGCTATCAGTCTGATTCAACTGATAATCACTGCGTAAGCGCCATGCCCCCGTGTTGATTCCGGCTGTTCCATAGGCGTTAAGATTAGTGCTGCTGCTGCCATCCTGTGGGCGGTAGCTGCTGGCAAACAAGTTGTAATCCATCAGGACACCGGCGACACCTTCTTTCCATGTGGAGGGTGGGGTCCAGTTTTCTGAGTGCCACGCCAGCCAGGCTTGCGGAATACTAATATTCAGTTGCTGATTGGCTTGATCGAAATTGAAGAGCATTTCAGGTCGGGAGCTAAAATCGACGCACTGATTTATCAATGGTAACGACTGACGGACTTCAGGTTTTAAGCCAAATTTATCGACCAGTAAATCATTGATGCACGGAATGGTTTTATCGTCATTTTTGTGCCAGTTAATCTTTTGCCCGTTACTGATTTGGTTATTATTTACCGCAACGCTAACAAAATACTCACCGGGAGCAATGACTCCTTTTTCCTTTAATAATGAAATATCAATGCGGTCGCGCATCGATTTATCGAGAACATTAAGGTTGAATTCGACCGCCAATGCGCAAGGCATCGCCACGACCAGGCAGGATACAAAAGAGAGTCGATAAATATTCACGGTGTCCATACCTGATAAATATTTTATGAAAGGCGGCGATAGCGCCGCCAAAGTAATACTTATTTATAATCCAGCACGTAGGTTGCATTCGCCGTAACTGCGCCTGGCGTTACAGGTGTAGCCTGATCAATTTGTTCCATCCAGGCAAAGAAATTCAGCGTTTGTTCGCTGGAGGTCGGAGCCAGGTCGATATCTGGAGTAGCGGTGCCTAGGTAATGACTCCAACTTACTGATAGTGTTTTATGTTCAGATAATGCCCGATGACCTTGTCATGCAGCTCCACCGATTTTGAGAACGACAGTGACTTCCGTCCCAGCCTTGCCAGATGTTGTCTCAGATTCAGATTATGTCGCTCAATGCGCTGAGTGTAACGCTTGCTGATAACGTGCAGCTTTCCCTTCAGGC
>NZ_MDGW01000007.1:0-14208 GCF_001712525.1 Shigella sp. FC1661 | reverse complement strand
ATCGTGAGGCACTGCACTGGGCGGTGACTACCGGCGGCTTCAACAGTGAAACAGTACAGGACGTCATGCTGGGTGCGGTGGAACGCCGCTTCGGCAACGATCTTCCGTCGTCTCCAGTGGAGTGGCTGACGGATAATGGTTCATGCTACCGGGCTAATGAAACACGCCAGTTCGCCCGGATGTTGGGACTTGAACCGAAGAACACGGCGGTGCGGAGTCCGGAGAGTAACGGAATAGCAGAGAGCTTCGTGAAAACGATAAAGCGTGACTACATCAGTATCATGCCCAAACCAGACGGGTTAACGGCAGCAAAGAACCTTGCAGAGGCGTTCGAGCATTATAACGAATGGCATCCGCATAGTGCGCTAGGTTATCGCTCGCCACGGGAATATCTGCGGCAGCGGGCTTGTAATGGGTTAAGTGATAACAGATGTCTGGAAATATAGGGGCAAATCCAGTACGCGTACTAACCAAATCGCGCAACGGAAGGCGACCTGGGTCATGCTGAAGCGAGACACCAGGAGACACAAAGCGAAAGCTATGCTAAAACAGTCAGGATGCTACAGTAATACATTGATGTACTGCATGTATGCAAAGGACGTCACATTACCGTGCAGTACAGTTGATAGCCCCTTCCCAGGTAGCGGGAAGCATATTTCGGCAATCCAGAGACAGCGGCGTTATCTGGCTCTGGAGAAAGCTTATAACAGAGGATAACCGCGCATGGTGCTTGGCAAACCGCAAACAGACCCGACTCTCGAATGGTTCTTGTCTCATTGCCACATTCATAAGTACCCATCCAAGAGCACGCTTATTCACCAGGGTGAAAAAGCGGAAACGCTGTACTACATCGTTAAAGGCTCTGTGGCAGTGCTGATCAAAGACGAAGAGGGTAAAGAAATGATCCTCTCCTATCTGAATCAGGGTGATTTTATTGGCGAACTGGGCCTGTTTGAAGAGGGCCAGGAACGTAGCGCATGGGTACGTGCGAAAACCGCCTGTGAAGTGGCTGAAATTTCGTACAAAAAATTTCGCCAATTGATTCAGGTAAACCCGGACATTCTGATGCGTCTGTCTGCACAGATGGCGCGTCGTCTGCAAGTCACTTCAGAGAAAGTGGGCAACCTGGCGTTCCTCGACGTGACGGGCCGCATTGCACAGACTCTGCTGAATCTGGCAAAACAACCAGACGCTATGACTCACCCGGACGGTATGCAAATCAAAATTACCCGTCAGGAAATCGGTCAGATTGTCGGCTGTTCTCGTGAAACCGTGGGACGCATTCTGAAGATGCTTGAAGATCAGAACCTGATCTCCGCACACGGTAAAACCATCGTCGTTTACGGCACTCGTTAATCCCGTCGGAGTGGCGCGTTACCTGGTAGCGCGCCATTTTGTTTCCCCCGATGTGGCGCAGACTGATTTATCACCCCGATATCAACTATGCACTTCGACAAACGCTGGTGCTATGTTTGCCCGTGGCCGTTGGGTTAATGCTTGGCGAATTACGATTCGGTCTGCTCTTCTCTCTCGTTCCTGCCTGTTGCAATATTGCGGGCCTTGATACGCCTCATAAACGTTTTTTCAAACGCTTAATCATTGGTGCGTCGCTGTTTGCCACCTGTAGCTTACTGACACAGCTGCTACTGGCAAAAGATGTTCCCCTGCCCTTTTTGCTGACCGGATTAACGCTGGTACTTGGCGTCACTGCTGAGTTGGGGCCATTGCACGCAAAATTGCTTCCCGCATCGCTGCTGGCAGCCATTTTTACCCTCAGTCTGGCGGGATACATGCCGGTCTGGGAACCGTTGCTCATCTATGCGTTGGGCACTCTCTGGTACGGATTGTTTAACTGGTTTTGGTTCTGGATCTGGCGCGAACAACCGCTGCGCGAGTCACTAAGTCTGCTGTACCGTGAACTGGCAGATTATTGTGAAGCCAAATACAGCCTGCTTACCCAGCACACCGACCCTGAAAAAGCGCTGCCGCCGCTGCTGGTGCGCCAGCAAAAAGCGGTCGATCTAATTACCCAGTGCTATCAGCAAATGCATATGCTTTCCGCGCAAAATAATACTGACTACAAGCGGATGCTGCGTATTTTCCAGGAGGCGCTGGATTTACAGGAACATATTTCGGTCAGTTTGCATCAGCCGGAAGAGGTGCAAAAGCTGGTCGAGCGTAGCCATGCGGAAGAAGTTATCCGCTGGAATGCGCAAACCGTCGCCGCTCGCCTGCGCGTGCTGGCTGATGACATTCTTTACCATCGCCTGCCAACGCGTTTTACGATGGAAAAGCAAATTGGCGCACTGGAAAAAATCGCCCGCCAGCATCCGGATAATCCGGTTGGGCAATTCTGCTACTGGCATTTCAGCCGCATCGCCCGCGTGCTGCGCACCCAAAAACCGCTCTATGCCCGTGACTTACTGGCCGATAAACAGCGGCGAATGCCATTACTTCCGGCGCTGAAAAGTTATCTGTCACTAAAGTCTCCGGCGCTACGCAATGCCGGACGACTCAGTGTGATGTTAAGCGTTGCCAGCCTGATGGGCACCGCGCTGCATCTGCCGAAGTCGTACTGGATCCTGATGACGGTATTGCTGGTGACACAAAATGGCTATGGCGCAACCCGTCTGAGGATTGTGAATCGCTCCGTGGGAACCGTGGTCGGGTTAATCATTGCGGGCGTGGCGCTGCACTTTAAAATTCCCGAAGGTTACACCCTGACGTTGATGCTGATTACCACCCTCGCCAGCTACCTGATATTGCGCAAAAACTACGGCTGGGCGACGGTCGGTTTTACTATTACCGCAGTGTATACCCTGCAACTATTGTGGTTGAACGGCGAGCAATACATCCTTCCGCGTCTTATCGATACCATTATTGGTTGTTTAATTGCTTTCGGCGGTACTGTCTGGCTGTGGCCGCAGTGGCAGAGCGGGTTATTGCGTAAAAACGCCCATGACGCTTTAGAAGCCTATCAGGAAGCGATTCGCTTGATTCTTAGCGAGGATCCGCAACCTACGCCACTGGCCTGGCAGCGAATGCGGGTAAATCAGGCACATAACACTCTGTATAACTCATTGAATCAGGCGATGCAGGAACCGGCGTTTAACAGCCATTATCTGGCAGATATGAAACTGTGGGTAACGCACAGCCAGTTTATTGTTGAGCATATTAATGCCATGACCACGCTGGCGCGGGAACACCGGGCATTGCCACCTGAACTGGCACAAGAGTATTTACAGTCTTGTGAAATCGCCATTCAGCGTTGTCAGCAGCGACTGGAGTATGACGAACCGGGTAGTTCTGGCGATGCCAATATCATGGATGCGCCGGAGATGCAGCCGCACGAAGGCGCGGCAGGTACGCTGGAGCAGCATTTACAGCGGGTTATTGGTCATCTGAACACCATGCACACCATTTCGTCGATGGCATGGCGTCAGCGACCGCATCACGGGATTTGGCTGAGTCGCAAGTTGCGGGATTCGAAGGCGTAATACAGGCTAAACCATCGGATAAGGCATTCACGCCGCATCCGACATATTTTGCCTGATGCGTCTTATTTACGCCCCAACCACCTTCGCCACCGCGTGGGCGAAACGTTGCATCCCTTCATCGATATCCGCATCTTCCACCACCAGCGACGGTGCTAAACGCATCACATCCGGTCCGGCATTCAGCACCATTACGCCAACCTCTGCACCCGCATACAGGAAATCACGCGCCCGACCTTTGTAGTGTGGTTTCAGCTCCGCGCCAATTAACAGCCCCATACCGCGAATATCGCTAAACACATCGTACTGCTGATCGATCTTCTGCAAATGGTCAACAAAACGCTGGCGTTTCGCCTGAATGCCTTCCAGCACTTCAGGGGTATTGATGATATCAAACGCCGCGCCCGCTACTGCACAGGCCAGAGGATTACCGCCGTAGGTGGAACCGTGAGAACCAGGATGAAACGCAGAAGCAATTTCCGCCGTGGTCAGCATGGCGCTAATCGGGAAGCCGCCGCCTAACGCTTTCGCAGAAGTCAGAATATCCGGCGTCACACCGTAGTACATGTAAGCAAACAAATCGCCAGTCCGCCCCATCCCGCACTGCACTTCATCAAACACCAATAATGCCTGATGTTGATCGCACAGCTCGCGCAAGCCCTGCAAAAACTCTGGCGTCGATGCCGTCACACCGCCCTCGCCCTGGATCGGCTCAACCACCACCGCACAGGTGTGATCATCCATCACCGCTTTCACTGCATGGAGATCGTTAAAGGGAACGTGGATGATGTCTGCCGGTTTCGGCCCAAAGCCGTCGGAATATTTTGGCTGCCCACCCACCGAAACGGTAAACAGCGAGCGACCATGAAAAGCGTTATGGAAGGCAATAATTTTGGTTTTGAACGGGCTATGACGCACACAGGCGTAATGGCGTGCCAGTTTAAAGGCGGTTTCGTTAGCTTCCGTGCCGGAGTTCATAAACACCACGCGTTCGGCAAACGTCGCCTCAATCAGTTTGCGCCCAAGACGCAGCGCCGGTTCATTGGTGAAAACGTTACTGATATGCCACAGAGTTTCGCCCTGGGTTTTTAACGCGTTCACCAGCGCAGGATGGCAATGGCCCAACGCCGTAACTGCAATGCCACCCGCGAAATCGACATACTCCTTGCCTTGCTGATCCCAGATTCGGCTGCCCTGACCTTTTACCGGAATAAACTCTGCCGGAGCATAAATCGGCAGGATCATTTCATCGAAAGTCGCGCGTGTAATTGCTGTTTGTTCAATTGCCATCTCATGATCACCCTGTTACGCATAAATAAATGTGAAATTATAATCACAAAATATGCATAAAAAATCACTGAATGGCAATCGGAAATCAGAGATGCAGGAAATTAGCCAGCAGTTGATGTCCTTGTTCGCTAAGAATACTTTCTGGATGGAACTGCACACCTTCCAGATCCCACTGGCGATGGCGAATCCCCATAATCTCGCGGGTTTCGCTCCAGGCCGTCACGTCAAAGCACGCTGGTAATGAGCCAGGTTCCACCACCAGCGAATGGTAGCGTGTCACGGTAAGTGGATTTGCCAGCCCCCGAAATACGCCCTCACCGTTATGTGTAATCGGCGAGGTTTTGCCGTGCATGACCTTTGCGGCGCGCACAACTTTACCGCCAAATGCCTGCGCCATTGCCTGATGACCGAGGCAGACGCCAAGAATCGGCAAGCGCCCGGCATAGTGGCGAATAACGTCAAGGGAGATCCCGGCTTCATCTGGCGTACAGGGGCCGGGTGAGATGACAATTTTTTGTGGTTTAAGGGCGTCGATATCCGCCAACGTCAACGCATCGTTGCGCTTAACCAGCACATCCGCCCCCAGTTCACAAAAGTACTGGTAGAGGTTCCAGGTAAAAGAATCGTAGTTATCAATAAGCAGGATCATGGCGGCTCCGGTACGAAAGAACCGCGCTATTTTACTCAGATTCCCCGGCTTCGCTTACCACTTTGCTAAATATCATCTGCAGTGCGGTGAGATCCCCCATTGCCCCACTCTGATTTGCCTGATTCCAGGCCTCTTTTTCGATACCCTGCCAGCTCAGTTGATATCCGGCATGAATCGCCAGTTGCTCGAAGAAGATCCGCTGTGCCAGACCACTTCCCACCCGGAAGGGATGCAGCACGTTGATTTCACAATAGTAATGCGCCAGCCGCTCGACGAACTTCGTTTTCTCCAGGCCAACCAGATAACCTTCTTCCTCCAGATCCTGCATCAGGGCATTGCCCTCTTTTTCTATATAAGCAAAGTGGCAGAACGGCGTATCGCCCTGATAAATATCAACTTCACGCAGTTGCCCTGCCCAGTCGAAAATATCCTGATACAGCTGGCGATGGATAGTTCGCAAATGCGGTAAACCGCGCACCAGCGGACCAAGCTCAATGGTCGCAGCACGCAGCGCCGTCATTTCGTAAGCGGCCTGTTCCAGCCGTTGTTGCTGGCGGATGTTCAGCCGGTTACGCATGATATCAAGGCCTGGATAAAGATACGGATCGCGCCCTTCGCCGAATTTATCGCTCATAGTGCCTCCTCAGCTCTACAAGGCGCGCTAAAGCCTCTGCGACAGTAAGAGTGACTAAAGGCATCTCGACGCCTTCAAGACGGCGACTGGCCTGGAAATTACGATTACGCTGAAGCTCCCAGAGACGGGACTTTTGCTTATCGGTGAGTTTCTTCACTTGATGCCTCCCTGAACGTGTCCATTTGCCACAAGTATAAGCGGCAAATCCGGGTTACGCCGGGAGAGCAGAAGCGCGGGCAAGATTGCCCGCGCGAGAAATCATTACGGCAGGACTTTAGCGGAAAGGATAACTACCGGTTTTGACGGCACATTCTGGTACGGACCAACGTCATGAGTCGGCACCTGGGAAATCTTATCGGCCACGTCCATGCCTTTCACCACTTTACCAAATACCGCGTAACCGAAATCACGCTGACCATGGTCAAGGAAGGCGTTATCGGCAACGTTGATAAAGAACTGGCTGGTGGCGCTGTCTTTGTCAGCGGTACGCGCCATCGCGATGGTGCCACGCGTGTTGCGCAGGCCGTTATCGGCTTCATTTTTGATTGGCGGGTTTGGTTTTTTCTGCTGCATCTGCTCGGTGAAACCGCCGCCCTGAATCATAAAGCCAGGAATGACGCGGTGAAAGGTAGTGTTGTTATAAAAACCGCTGTTCACATAATCGACAAAGTTTTGCACAGACACTGGCGCTTTTTGTTTATCCAGCTCCAGTTCGATGTTACCAGCTGAGGTTGTCAACAATACGTGCGGGTCCCCTTTCGCTGCCATTGCTGCGGGAGAAAGAGCAGAAAGAGCGAAAACAGCAGCCATCGCCGCCAGGGTCGATTTGAACATGAGATTTCCTTAACAAACAGAGCAGAAAAAAAGCAAGTGAAGAGATTCTAAATAGCCTTCAAGAACAAGGCCATCCCTTTACCTAATTTTACGTATCTGAAATATATGTAACCTGACGATCACTTTTTATTCCGTGATCAAGATCACCTCTTAAAATGCAATTTAGCAACCGATTGCAATAAAACATTTAAACAGATCACAAAATCACCTAAAATCACCCGCTCGCGGCATATCCCGCTATGCCATTTTATTTTTGAACGCAGGCCAATCATGACTAACAGCAATCGCATCAAGCTCACATGGATTAGCTTTCTCTCCTACGCACTGACTGGTGCGTTGGTTATTGTCACCGGGATGGTGATGGGAAATATCGCCGATTATTTCAATCTGCCTGTTTCCAGTATGAGTAACACCTTCACCTTCCTCAACGCCGGCATTTTAATCTCTATCTTCCTCAACGCCTGGCTGATGGAAATCGTCCCGTTGAAAACGCAGTTACGTTTTGGCTTTCTCCTGATGGTGCTGGCGGTTGCCGGTTTGATGTTCAGCCACAGCCTGGCGCTGTTCTCGACGGCGATGTTCATTCTCGGGGTGGTCAGCGGCATTACTATGTCGATTGGTACATTCCTGATAACACAAATGTATGAAGGGCGTCAGCGCGGTTCCCGCCTGTTATTTACTGACTCCTTCTTCAGTATGGCTGGGATGATTTTCCCAATGATCGCCGCGTTTCTACTGGCGCACAGCATTGAGTGGTACTGGGTTTATGCCTGCATCGGGCTGGTGTATGTCGCTATTTTTATTCTGACCTTCGGCTGTGAGTTCCCAGCACTGGGCAAACATGCACCAAAAACGGATGCTCCGGTAGAGAAAGAAAAGTGGGGGATCGGCGTACTGTTTCTCTCTGTTGCGGCGCTGTGCTACATCCTCGGTCAGTTAGGTTTTATCTCCTGGGTGCCTGAGTATGCCAAAGGCCTGGGCATGAGCCTGAACGACGCGGGCACGCTGGTGAGTAACTTCTGGATGTCATACATGGTCGGCATGTGGGCGTTCAGCTTTATTCTTCGCTTCTTTGATTTGCAACGCATTCTGACCGTACTGGCTGGTCTGGCTGCGATTCTGATGTACGTCTTTAACACCGGAACACCAGCACATATGGCGTGGTCAATTCTCGCTCTGGGCTTCTTCTCCAGCGCGATCTATACCACCATCATCACCCTGGGTTCACAGCAGACCAAAGTACCGTCGCCAAAACTGGTTAACTTTGTCCTGACCTGCGGAACCATCGGTACTATGTTGACCTTTGTGGTTACCGGCCCGATTGTTGAACATAGCGGTCCGCAGGCGGCACTGCTTACAGCAAACGGTCTGTACGCTGTCGTCTTTGTGATGTGCTTCCTGTTAGGTTTCGTCAGCCGTCACCGTCAGCATAACACCCTGACCTCTCATTAATTGCTAATGCCGGACGGCACTATCGTCGTCCGGCCTTTTCCTCTCTAACCCCGCTACGTGCATCTATTTCTATAAACCCGTTCATTTTGTCTATTTTTTGCACAAACATGAAATGTCAGACAATTCCGTGACTTAAGAAAATTTATACAAATCAGCAATATGCCCCTTAAGGGGTATATAAAGGTGAATTTGATTTACATCAATAAGCGGGGTTGCTGAATCGTTAAGGTAGGCGGTAATAGAAAAGAAATCGAGGCAAAAATGAGCAAAGTCAGACTCGCAATTATCGGTAACGGTATGGTCGGCCATCGCTTTATCGAAGATCTTCTTGATAAATCTGATGCGGCCAACTTTGATATTACCGTTTTCTGTGAAGAACCGCGCATCGCTTATGACCGCGTACACCTCTCGTCTTACTTCTCTCACCACACCGCCGAAGAGCTGTCGCTGGTGCGCGAAGGCTTCTACGAGAAACACGGCATCAAAGTTCTGGTCGGCGAACGCGCTATCACCATCAACCGTCAGGAGAAGGTGATTCACTCCAGCGCCGGACGTACCGTTTTTTATGACAAGCTGATCATGGCAACCGGTTCCTACCCGTGGATCCCACCAATCAAAGGTTCTGATACTCAGGACTGCTTTGTCTATCGCACCATTGAAGACCTCAACGCCATTGAATCCTGCGCCCGTCGCAGCAAACGCGGTGCCGTTGTTGGTGGCGGCCTGTTAGGTCTGGAAGCCGCTGGCGCGCTGAAAAACTTAGGTATTGAAACCCACGTTATCGAATTTGCCCCTATGCTGATGGCGGAACAGCTTGATCAGATGGGTGGCGAGCAGCTGCGTCGCAAAATCGAAAGTATGGGCGTGCGCGTTCACACCAGCAAAAACACCCTTGAGATTGTGCAGGAAGGTGTCGAAGCACGTAAAACCATGCGTTTTGCCGACGGCAGCGAACTGGAAGTCGACTTTATCGTCTTCTCTACCGGTATCCGTCCGCGCGATAAGCTGGCAACCCAGTGTGGTCTGGACGTTGCTCCGCGTGGGGGTATCGTCATTAATGATTCCTGCCAAACTTCCGATCCGGATATCTACGCTATCGGTGAATGCGCAAGCTGGAACAACCGTGTATTTGGTCTGGTAGCACCTGGCTACAAAATGGCGCAGGTCGCCGTTGACCATATTCTCGGTAGCGAAAACGCCTTTGAAGGTGCTGACCTTAGCGCCAAGCTGAAACTGCTGGGCGTGGACGTAGGCGGTATTGGTGATGCTCATGGTCGCACGCCTGGCGCACGTAGCTACGTTTACCTCGACGAAAGCAAAGAGATCTACAAACGCCTGATCGTCAGCGAAGACAACAAAACCCTGCTCGGTGCGGTACTGGTGGGCGATACCAGCGACTACGGTAACTTGCTGCAACTGGTGCTGAATGCTATCGAGCTGCCGGAAAACCCGGATTCTCTGATTCTGCCGGCGCACTCGGGTAGCGGTAAGCCGTCTATCGGTGTTGATAAACTGCCGGACAGCGCGCAAATCTGCTCCTGCTTCGACGTCACTAAAGGTGATCTGATTGCTGCCATCAACAAAGGCTGCCACACAGTTGCGGCGCTGAAAGCTGAAACCAAAGCGGGTACTGGCTGCGGTGGCTGTATCCCGCTGGTCACTCAGGTACTGAACGCGGAACTGGCGAAACAGGGCATCGAAGTTAACAACAACCTGTGCGAACACTTTGCTTATTCGCGTCAGGAACTGTTCCATTTGATCCGCGTTGAAGGCATTAAAACCTTCGAAGAACTGCTGGCGAAACACGGCAAAGGCTACGGTTGTGAAGTTTGTAAACCGACCGTCGGTTCGCTGCTGGCCTCCTGCTGGAACGAATACATTCTGAAGCCAGAACATACTCCGCTGCAAGATTCTAACGACAACTTCCTCGCTAACATCCAGAAAGACGGGACCTACTCGGTGATCCCGCGTTCTCCGGGCGGTGAAATCACCCCGGAAGGGCTGATGGCAGTGGGTCGTATCGCGCGTGAATTTAATCTCTACACCAAAATCACCGGTTCCCAGCGCCTGGCGATGTTTGGCGCACAGAAAGACGATCTGCCAGAGATCTGGCGTCAGCTGATTGAAGCCGGCTTCGAAACCGGTCATGCCTATGCGAAAGCACTGCGTATGGCGAAAACCTGCGTGGGTAGCACCTGGTGCCGCTACGGCGTTGGCGACAGCGTCGGCCTCGGCGTGGAACTGGAAAACCGCTACAAAGGCATCCGTACGCCGCACAAAATGAAGTTCGGTGTCTCCGGCTGTACCCGTGAATGTTCAGAAGCTCAGGGTAAAGACGTGGGTATTATCGCCACTGAAAAAGGCTGGAACCTGTATGTTTGCGGCAACGGCGGCATGAAACCGCGTCATGCGGATCTGCTGGCAGCGGATATCGATCGCGAAACGCTGATCAAATATCTCGACCGCTTCATGATGTTCTACATCCGTACCGCCGACAAACTGACGCGTACCGCGCCGTGGTTAGAAAACCTCGAAGGCGGCATCGATTACCTGAAAGCGGTGATCATTGACGACAAACTGGGGCTGAACGCTCATCTAGAAGAAGAGATGGCGCGCTGCGTGAAGCGGTAGTGTGTGAGTGGACTGAAACGGTCAATACACCGTCCGCGCAGACTCGCTTCAAACACTTCATCAACAGCGACAAGCGTGACCCGAACGTGCAGATGGTGCCAGAGCGCGAACAGCACGTCCGGCAACGCCGTATGAACGTATCCCGGTAACTCTGGTGGAGGACAACGCATGAGCCAGTGGAAAGACATCTGCAAAATCGATGACATCCTGCCTGAAACCGGCGTCTGCGCGCTGTTAGGCGACGAGCAGGTCGCGATTTTCCGCCCGTATCACAGCGACCAGGTGTTTGCGATCAGCAACATCGATCCGTTCTTCGAGTCCAGCGTGCTGTCACGCGGGCTGATTGCGGAACACCAGGGCGAGCTGTGGGTCGCCAGCCCGCTGAAAAAACAGCGTTTTCGCTTAAGTGATGGCTTGTGCATGGAAGACGAACAGTTTTCCGTCAAACATTACGAAGCACGAGTGAAAGACGGCGTGGTGCAGCTGCGCGGTTAATGTTTTAACGGGAGGCGCAATGCCTCCCCTTTTTGCATGGTCCTGTAATGACCTTCGGTATATTGCAGGACATTTTTTAAACTTTTTGTTTTATTTTTTTGTTTTTATTTTTTAAAGGATAATCAAATGTTTACAGACACTATTAATAAGTGTGCGGCTAACGCTGCGCGCATTGCACGCCTGTCGGCAAATAACCCGCTCGGCTTTTGGGTCAGCTCCGCCATGGCGGGCGCGTATGTGGGTCTTGGGATCATCTTGATTTTCACGCTCGGTAATTTGCTCGACCCGTCCGTACGTCCGCTGGTGATGGGCGCGACCTTTGGTATCGCCTTAACGCTGGTGATTATCGCCGGTTCTGAACTGTTCACCGGACACACCATGTTCCTCACCTTTGGGGTAAAAGCGGGCAGCATCAGCCACGGGCAAATGTGGGCAATCCTGCCGCAAACCTGGCTGGGTAACCTGGTCGGTTCCGTCTTCGTTGCCATGCTCTATAGCTGGGGCGGCGGTAGCCTGCTGCCGGTAGATACCAGCATCGTTCACTCCGTCGCGCTGGCTAAAACCACTGCACCGGCAATGGTACTCTTCTTCAAAGGTGCATTGTGTAACTGGCTGGTTTGCCTGGCAATCTGGATGGCGCTGCGCACTGAAGGGGCGGCGAAATTTATCGCTATCTGGTGGTGTCTGCTGGCATTTATCGCGTCCGGCTACGAGCACTCTATCGCTAACATGACGCTGTTCGCGCTCTCCTGGTTCGGCAACCACAGCGAAGCCTACACGCTGGCGGGTATTGGTCATAACCTGCTGTGGGTGACGCTGGGTAATACTTTATCAGGTGCCGTATTCATGGGATTGGGTTATTGGTATGCTACGCCGAAATCGAATCGTCCGGTTGCGGACAAATTTAATCAAACTGAAACGGCTGCCGGTTAATTACTAAGGGGTTTTTACGTGGATCATTTGCCTATATTTTGCCAATTACGCGATCGCGACTGTCTGATTGTCGGCGGTGGTGATGTCGCGGAACGCAAAGCAAGGTTGCTGTTAGACGCAGGCGCTCGCTTAACGGTGAATGCATTAGCGTTTATTCCACAGTTCACCGCATGGGCAGATGCAGGCATGTTAACCCTCGTCGAAGGGCCATTTGATGAAAGCCTTCTCGACACCTGCTGGCTGGCGATTGCAGCGACGGATGATGACACGCTTAACCAGCGCGTCAGCGAAGCCGCTGAAGCTCGTCGCATCTTCTGTAACGTAGTCGATGCGCCGAAAGCCGCCAGCTTTATTATGCCGTCGATTATTGACCGCTCACCGCTAATGGTAGCGGTCTCCTCTGGCGGCACCTCTCCGGTTCTGGCGCGCCTGTTGCGCGAAAAACTCGAATCACTGCTGCCGTTGCATCTGGGCCAGGTGGCGAAATATGCCGGGCAATTACGCGGGCGAGTGAAACAACAGTTCACCACGATGAGTGAGCGTCGCCGTTTCTGGGAGAAATTGTTCGTTAACGACCGCCTAGCGCAGTCGCTGGCAAACAACGATCAGAAAGCCATTACTGAAACGACCGAACAGTTAATCAACGAACCGCTCGACCATCGCGGTGAAGTGGTGCTGGTTGGTGCAGGTCCGGGCGATGCCGGGCTGCTGACGCTGAAAGGACTGCAACAAATTCAGCAGGCAGATGTGGTGGTCTACGACCGTCTGGTTTCTGACGATATTATGAATCTGGTACGCCGCGATGCTGATCGCGTTTTCGTCGGCAAACGCGCGGGATACCACTGTGTACCGCAGGAAGAGATTAACCAGATCCTGCTGCGGGAAGCGCAAAAAGGCAAACGCGTGGTGCGGCTGAAAGGTGGCGATCCGTTTATTTTTGGCCGTGGTGGCGAAGAGCTGGAAACACTGTGCAACGCGGGTATTCCGTTCTCGGTGGTTCCGGGTATTACCGCAGCTTCTGGTTGCTCTGCCTATTCGGGTATTCCACTCACGCATCGCGATTATGCCCAGAGCGTACGCTTAATTACCGGACACTTAAAAACCGGTGGCGAGCTGGACTGGGAAAACCTGGCGGCAGAAAAACAGACGCTGGTGTTCTATATGGGGTTGAATCAGGCCGCGACTATTCAGCAAAAGCTGATTGAACACGGTATGCCTGGCGAAATGCCGGTGGCAATTGTCGAAAACGGAACGGCAGTCACGCAGCGCGTGATTGACGGTACGCTCACGCAACTCGGTGAACTTGCTCAGCAAATGAACAGTCCATCGCTAATTATTATTGGTCGGGTTGTTGGCCTGCGCGATAAACTGAACTGGTTCTCCAACCATTAATTTAACCCGGGCCAGAGAATTCTGGCCTTCTTAATGACTCTTTTTATATATTCAGCAAATAAAACATAACCCCTTAATAAATATTATCTGCTAATGGGTTATATTCACCGTTACAGCGACTTACAAAATTAAGTCATTCGCTCACTGACGCCAATTAAATATTCCTGTATCGTTCTTAACGAGCAGTCTGCTTAGGTAATGCTGCCAACTTACTGATTTAGTGTATGATGGTGATTTTAAGGTGCTTGCGTGGCTTCCATTTCCATCAGATGTCCTTCCTGCTCCGCTACTGAAGGCGTGGTGCGTAACGGCAAAAGCACTGCCGGACATCAGCGCTATCTCTGCTCTCATTGCCGTAAAACATGGCAACTACAGTTCACTTACACCGCCTCTCAGCCCGGTAC
>NZ_MDGW01000006.1:0-14260 GCF_001712525.1 Shigella sp. FC1661 | reverse complement strand
GGCGCACGTCTTCGGTGAACGCACTCTGGCCACACTGGAGCGTCTTCTGAGCCTGCTGTCGGCCTTTGAGGTCGTGGTATGGATGACGGATGGCTGGCCGCTGTATGAATCACGCCTGAAGGGAAAGCTGCACGTTATCAGCAAGCGTTACACTCAGCGCATTGAGCGACATAATCTGAATCTGAGACAACATCTGGCAAGGCTGGGACGGAAGTCACTGTCGTTCTCAAAATCGGTGGAGCTGCATGACAAGGTCATCGGGCATTATCTGAACATAAAACACTATCAGTAAGTTGGAGTCATTACCCCCCAAAAGATTTACTTAATGGGCAAAAAAAACGGTCCTCATCAGAGAACCGTATTACTTATTCGATCAAATTAGCGGATGAAAAATATCCGCCATGACACGCTATTATTTGATCTGCGCGTGCATTTCCTGCACCGAAATTACTTTTTCGGTCGCGTCGGCATTCAGCGCCATCGCGGTAGCGAAACCACCGTTCAGGGTGGTGTCATAATGCACTTTATATTGCAGCGCACTGCGACGGATCACGCGGGAGTCTTCAATCGCGCGACGGCCTGAAGTGGTGTTGATGATGTAGGTATATTCGCCATTCTTGATGCGGTCCTGAATGTGCGGACGGCCTTCATGCACCTTGTTCACCAGACGCGGATTAATGCCCGCTTCGCCCAGCACAATCGCCGTGCCGTGGGTCGCATCCAGCTCGAAGCCCTGTTTCAGCAGTTTTGCCGCCAGGTCCACCACGCGTTCTTTATCGCCTTCGCGCACGGAAAGCAACGCACGACCGTGTTTCTTCATGGTGGAGTTGCTGCCCAGCTGCGCTTTGGCAAACGCTTCAGCGAAGGTGCGGCCCACGCCCATCACTTCCCCGGTGGAGCGCATTTCTGGCCCTAACAGCGGGTCAACACCCGGGAATTTATTGAACGGCAGCACCACTTCTTTCACCGAGTAGTACGGCGGGATAACTTCTTTGGTTACGCCCAGCTCAGCCAGCGATTTGCCAGCCATCACACGCGCCGCCACTTTTGCCAGCGGTACGCCGGTGGCTTTGGAGACGAACGGAACGGTACGCGCCGCACGCGGGTTAACTTCAATCAGGTAGACTTCGTTGTTTTTCACCGCAAACTGCACGTTCATCAGACCGCGCACCTGCAATTCGAAGGCCAGTTTCTGCACCTGCTGGCGCATCACATCCTGAATTTCCTGACTTAAGGTGTAGGCTGGCAGAGAACATGCGGAGTCACCGGAGTGCACGCCCGCCTGCTCGATGTGCTCCATGATGCCGCCAATCAGCACCATTTCGCCGTCGCAGATGGCATCCACGTCAACTTCTACCGCGTCATCAAGGAAGTGATCCAGCAACACTGGCGCATCGTTAGACACGCTGACCGCCGTCTGGAAGTAGCGACGCAGGTCAGCTTCGTCATAGACGATTTCCATCGCCCGACCGCCGAGAACGTAAGACGGACGTACCACCAGCGGGTAGCCAATCTCTTTCGCCTTCTCTACCGCCATTTCAATAGCGGTAACGGTGGCGTTCGCCGGTTGTTTCAGTTTCAGACGCTCAACCGCATGCTGGAAGCGTTCACGGTCTTCTGCACGGTCGATAGCATCCGGGCTGGTGCCGATAACCGGTACGCCAGCAGCTTCCAGCGCGCGCGCCAGTTTCAGCGGGGTCTGACCGCCGTACTGAACGATAACGCCTTTCGGCTTCTCAATACGCACGATTTCCAGCACATCTTCCAGAGTTACCGGCTCGAAGTAGAGGCGATCGGAAGTGTCGTAGTCGGTGGAGACGGTTTCCGGGTTACAGTTAACCATAATGGTTTCGTAACCGTCTTCGCGCAGCGCCAGCGAGGCGTGTACACAGCAGTAGTCGAATTCGATACCCTGACCGATACGGTTCGGGCCGCCGCCGAGAACCATGATTTTTTCACGGTCGGTAGACGGATTCGCTTCGCACTCTTCTTCATAAGTGGAGTACATGTAAGCGGTGTCGGTGGCGAACTCTGCCGCACAGGTATCCACGCGCTTATAAACCGGGTGCAGGTCATACTGGTCGCGCAGCTTGCGGATTTCCGCTTCGCGCACGCCCGCCAGTTTTGCCAGACGCGCATCGGCAAAGCCTTTGCGTTTCAGCTGGCGCAGGAATTCAGCGTTCAGGCCAGTGATGCCCACTTCCGCTACTTTCTCTTCCAGACGCACCAGTTCTTCAATCTGTACCAGGAACCAGCGGTCAATATTGGTCAGGTTGAACACGCCGTCCACAGACAGGCCCGCACGGAAGGCATCGGCGATGTACCAGATACGCTCTGCGCCAGCATCTTTCAGTTCGCGACGGATTTTGGTTAACGCTTCCGGGTCATCGAGGCTCACTTTCGGGTCGAATCCAGTCGCACCGACTTCCAGGCCGCGCAGCGCTTTTTGCAGGGATTCCTGCTGCGTGCGACCAATCGCCATCACTTCGCCAACCGATTTCATCTGAGTGGTCAGACGGTCGTGAGCACCAGCGAATTTTTCGAAGTTGAAGCGAGGAATTTTAGTAACCACATAGTCGATGGACGGCTCGAAGGAGGCCGGAGTACGTCCGCCAGTGATGTCGTTCATCAGTTCGTCGAGGGTGTAACCCACCGCCAGTTTCGCCGCCACTTTAGCAATCGGGAAACCGGTCGCTTTCGACGCCAGCGCCGAAGAACGGGACACGCGTGGGTTCATTTCGATAACAATCAGGCGACCGTTTTTCGGGTTCACCGCAAACTGGACATTGGAACCACCGGTTTCAACGCCGATTTCACGCAGCACCGCCATCGAGGCGTTACGCATGATTTGATATTCTTTGTCGGTCAGCGTTTGGGCTGGCGCGACAGTGATGGAGTCACCGGTATGGATGCCCATCGCATCAAAGTTTTCGATAGAGCAGACGATGATGCAGTTGTCATTTTTATCACGCACCACTTCCATCTCGTACTCTTTCCAGCCGATCAGCGACTCATCAATCAGCAGCTCTTTGGTTGGGGAGAGATCCAGACCGCGGGCGCAAATTTCTTCAAACTCTTCGCGGTTATAAGCGATACCGCCGCCGCTACCGCCCATGGTAAAGGATGGGCGAATAATGCACGGGAAGCCCACGTCAGCGGCAACCGCCAGCGCTTCTTCCATCGTGTGTGCGATACCGGAACGCGCGGTTTCCAGACCAATTTTCTTCATCGCTACGTCGAAACGACGGCGGTCTTCTGCTTTATCAATCGCATCGACGGTCGCACCAATCATAGTCACGCCGAACTCTTCCAACACGCCCTGACGCTCCAGCTCCAGCGCGCAGTTCAGCGCCGTCTGACCGCCCATCGTTGGCAGCACCGCGTCCGGGCGCTCTTTTTCAATAATCTTGCGTACTACTTCCCAGTGAATCGGCTCGATGTAGGTCGCATCGGCCATTTCCGGGTCGGTCATGATGGTCGCCGGGTTGGAGTTCACCAGAATGACGCGGTAACCCTCTTCGCGCAGGGCTTTACATGCTTGCGCGCCAGAGTAGTCAAACTCACACGCCTGACCGATAACAATCGGGCCCGCACCCAGAATCAGGATACTTTTTATATCTGTACGTTTTGGCATGGCTCTTTTACTCCTGATTACTTAGCGGTTTTACGGTACTGCTCAATTAACTCGATAAAGTGGTCGAACAACGGCGCTGCGTCGTGTGGCCCAGGGCTGGCTTCCGGGTGACCCTGGAAGCTGAAAGCCGGTTTATCAGTGCGATGAATGCCCTGTAACGTACCGTCGAACAGGGATTTATGCGTGACACGCAGGTTTGCAGGTAATGTTGCTTCATCCACCGCAAAACCGTGGTTCTGGGCGGTGATCATCACCACGTTTTTCTCCACATCTTTAACCGGATGGTTGCCGCCGTGGTGACCAAATTTCATTTTGACAGTCTTCGCACCGCTCGCCAGCGCCAGCAGCTGATGACCGAGGCAGATGCCGAATACCGGAATATCGGTTTCGAGGAATTTCTGGATGGCGGTAATGGCGTAATCGCACGGGGCCGGGTCGCCAGGACCGTTGGAGAGGAAGATGCCGTCTGGATTCATTTTCAGCACATCTTCCGCAGAAGTTTGCGCCGGAACGATGGTCAGGCGACAGCCTCTATCCACCAGCATCCGCAGGATGTTGCGCTTGGCACCAAAATCATAAGCCACGACGTGGAACGGCAGCTCGTCTTCTTTTTTCGCTTCTGGCAGGCCGCCGGTCAACGTCCAGCTCCCTTGTGTCCAGCTATAGGCTTCTGCGGTGGTCACTTCTTTTGCCAGATCCATGCCATTCAGACCAGGGAACGCGCGGGCTTTTTCTAACGCCAACGCCGCATCCGGGTTATCGCCTGCGATAATGCAGCCATTCTGTGCGCCTTTCTCGCGCAGTAAACGCGTCAGCTTACGGGTATCGATATCGGCAATCGCCACGATGTTATGGCGCTTCAGGTAAGAAGAGAGGTCTTCGGTATTACGGAAGTTGCTGGCAATCAGCGGCAGGTCGCGAATCACCAGACCTTGTGCATGTACCTGAGAAGATTCTTCATCGGCGTCATTAGTGCCGACATTGCCAATATGGGGATAAGTAAGAGTAACGATTTGACGAGAATAGGAAGGATCAGTGAGGATTTCTTGATAACCGGTCATTGAAGTATTGAAAACGACTTCCCCAACCGCCGAACCTGTTGCCCCTATGGCCCGACCGTGAAACTGGGTTCCGTCTTCCAGAACCAATAGCGCTGACTTAATCAAAACACCCTCCAGAGAATATTCACTCACTTTATTTGCATATTAATTCACAATGATGACGTAAATCAATGCAAATCTGCTTACCGACGAATTTCTGGCAAACGGCGGCATTCTGGAGATATGGGCGCTAAAAGTCAACTTAATGGCGGGATTTTTTATATTATTTTGTGGCTCATGCATGTTTTACTGGCATTAAGCGACAAAAAGATCATATAACCTGTTCTGGAAAACGCTTGCGCAGCAAGAAGATTGCATGAAATAAAAGCGAGCAGGGAAAAGTGGACCAAATGGTCAAATTTTACATTAAAACAACAAAAACAGAAGACAAAACATGTAATTTTTGGCACTTATATACAATTTAAAAACATAACACTAAAAATAAAAGGGCCAAAAATTAAAGCCCTTTATAATCAATAAATTAAATGTGTTATTTTTGCACCATAACAAATATTTTGTGGTTACAAACTATTGAGATCAAGCACATCTCGCATATCAAAAAGACCACTTTCCTTACCACTCAACCAAAAAGCCGATCTTACCGCGCCGTTAGCAAATGTCATGCGGCTGGACGCCTTATGGGTGATCTCCAGACGCTCGCCAATATCGGCAAACATCGCGGTATGTTCGCCAACGATGTCACCTGCACGCACGGTGGCAAAACCAATGGTGCCAGGCACACGTTCACCGGTGTGGCTTTCACGACTGTAGACCGCGCAATCTTTCAGATCTTTATCAAGGGCGTGGGCGATCGCCTCTCCCATTGCCAGTGCGGTGCCTGACGGCGCATCAACTTTATGTCTATGATGTGCTTCAATAATTTCGATATCGGTGTAGTCACCCATCACTTTGGCTGCTTTCTCCAGCAGCTTAAGCATGACGTTAACGCCAACGCTAAAATTGGCGGCAAAGACAATCGCAATATCGGCGGCGGCGTCACGAATCGCCTGTTTACCGGCTTCGTCAAACCCCGTAGTGCCGATCACCATCCCTTTGCCATGCTGGCGACAAAAAGCGAGATGGTTCAGCGTACCTTCCGGACGGGTAAAATCGATAAACACATCAAAATCATCTTTTACCGCATCGAGGCTGCTTTGCACGGTAACGCCTGTTTTCCCTGCACCAGCCAGCTCACCGGCGTCGCTGCCCAGTAAAGAAGATCCTTCGCGCTCCAGCGCCGCGCCCAGCTGCACGCCTTCTAATGCCAGCGCCGCCTGAATCAACTGGCGGCCCATACGCCCCCCGGCTCCCGCGATGGCAACGCGGATGTTTGCATCATGCATAGCTATTCTCTTTTGTTAATTTGCATAGACCGTTTTCAGAGTAACCAGCGCATCGCTACGCCGCCAGCCAAAAACGCTGATAATTAGAAATTAATGATAAACAGGGAGGGATATCAGTGAAAGGCATGAGTCGATGAATGACTGCATGCCGATAACATGTGACAGGTTACGACGCCAGAGCCAGCACCTCAGCCACCCACTGCTGGAAGCCTTTCACATCCAGATCCAATGCCACCTTTACATTGGCTGGTTTGCCCAGGCAACCGTCGATATCAACCACCGTCGTGCCTGAGGTAAATTCGCCCTGAGTTTCCACTGCCACAAAACACGGTTTGAGAGTGAACAATTCCGGGCGCACCAGCAAGGCAATAGCGCAAAGATCGTGCATACGCAGTCCACTTTGCATACTGCCGCTACGGTAGTGGCTAAACAGGGCGTGGAGCATTTTTCCGGTGCGATTCAACTCCGGCAAAGTAGCGAGATAGTCAGGGGTTAATATTGCCTGATTGGTGACATCCAGACCGCACATGACGATTTCGATGCCGCTACGGAAGACACAGGCAGCCGCTTCTGGATCGGCAGCGATATTAAACTCGGCGTTTGGTGTGCAGTTGCCGCGACCAGCAGAACCGCCCATGATCACCAGACGACGAATATACGGTTTACATTCCGGGCATTGTGAAAGTAACAGCGCAATATTGGTTAACGGGCCGATGGCCACCAGGGTAACGGGCTCTGGTGCACGCATCAGGGCATCCCGAATCGCCAGAAACGCTGGTATCCCGAGCGGCTTTCGGTTGTGCTCAACAAAGTCGTAGCCAGCCATTCCCGATTCGCCGTGCACAGATGCCGCATCACGCGGTGCGCGTACCAGCGGCACAGCGGCTCCCTGGGCGAGCGGAATCTCCGCATTCCAGAAATGCAGCAGTTGCAGGGCGTTGCGGGTGGTTTTCTCAACCGAGACATTACCCGCGACGGTGGTCATCAGTTGCAGGTCGAGTTCGGGTGCAAAAATCGCGGCGGCAATGGCGACGGCATCGTCAATGCCGGGGTCAGTATCGAGGAAGATAGGTAAACGCATGTTTTCTCCATAAAAAATGCCGGTAACAAGACCGGCATTTTCGCATAACTTAGGCTGCTAATGACTTAATCGACTTCACGAATATCGACACGCAGCTCTTTCGGCACTTCGAAAACAATGTTTTCTTCACGGCCTTCCAGCGGAATGGCTTCACCACCGCCCAGCTGCTGCAAACGTGCCACCACATTCTGCACCAGAATATCCGGAGCCGATGCGCCCGCAGTCACGCCGACGCATTTAACCTCTTTCACCCACTCTTCCTGGATGTCTTTCGCATCGTCAATCAAAAACGCGCGTTTGCCCATACGCTGGGCCAGCTCCGCCAGACGGTTGGAGTTGGAGGAGTTTTTCGAACCGACCACCAACACAACTTCCGCCTGTTCTGCCAGGGCGCGTACCGCTTCCTGACGGTTAGTCGTGGCGTAGCAGATGTCATCTTTGCGCGGACCGACAATTTTCGGGAAGCGTTTACGCAGCGCGTCGATCACATCAGACGTGTCATCCACCGACAGCGTGGTCTGGGTCATAAAGGAGAGCTTCTCTTCGTTTTTGACCGTCAGTTTCCACACATCGTCCGGCGATTCGACCAGATACATTCCCCCTTCCGGGTTACTGTACTGGCCCATTGTCCCTTCCACTTCCGGGTGCCCGGCGTGACCGATGAGAATAGATTCTTCGCCACGGCGACTGGCGCGGGCGACTTCCATATGCACTTTGGTCACCAGCGGACAGGTCGCGTCAAATACCGTCAAATCGCGACTTTTTGCTTCGTTACGTACCGCCTGAGAAACACCGTGTGCGGAGAAAATCAGGATCGCGCCGTCCGGTACTTCGCTAATCTGCTCAATAAAGATAGCCCCACGCTCACGCAAGCTATCGACCACATAGCGGTTATGTACCACTTCGTGACGGACATATATCGGTGCGCCGTAAATGGCCAGCGCGTTTTCAACAATGCTGATAGCGCGGTCTACCCCGGCACAAAAACCACGCGGGTTGGCCAACAGGATCTGCATGTTACGCCTCCAATGCCGGATCGATTTCCAGCACTTCAATATCAAAATGAACGGTCTGCCCGGCCAGCGGATGGTTGAAATCAACGGTAATGGAGTCGCCGTTAATTTCGCGGATCACGCCAGGCATCTCACTGCCATCCATTGCGGTAAAAAGCATGATTGCGCCAATTTCTGGCTCGCCTGCATCCATAAATTCACGGCGGGAGAAGTACTGAATCAGGTCCGGTGACGGCACGCCAAACGCCGCATCTGGCTCCAACGAGAAGGTGGTTTTATCGCCCACTTTCAGCCCCAACAGGTGTTGCTCCAGCCCTTCAGAAAGAGAAGCATCACCCAGGCGGAACAGCGCCGGTTTACCGTTGTTGCGGGTAGACTCGGCGGTGGTGCCATCGTCGAGTTTTAGCGTGAAGTGCACCAGGACGGCGCTATTGCTCTGTACAGATTCAGACATGCAGGTTTGCTCTTATATTTGAGGATTTTTGCCGGATGCGGCGTAAACGCCTTATCCGGCAGGGTTTATTATTGTTTTTTCGCTCTAGAAGGCAAAAAACCTTCCAGCACAATCAGTGCCGCACCGACACAGATGGCAGTATCGGCAAGGTTGAAGGTGGCGAAGTGCCAGTCGCCGACGTAGAAGTCGATCATATCGACAACGAAGCCGTGCCACAGGCGGTCGAACAGGTTGCCCAGCGCGCCGCCAATAATCAGCGCGTAAGCGATATTGTTTAGCTTCTGCGTGGCCTTCGAGCGATACATCATCACTGCCAGGATCACGCTAATACCAATCGCAATACCGGCAAAGAACCAACGCTGCCAGCCGCCGCTATCGGCAAGGAAACTAAACGCCGCGCCATAGTTACGCGCATAATGCAGATTAAGCGACGGGAACAGCGGGACCGTATCCCCCAGAGCAAAGTTCTGGAGGATCAGGTATTTGCTGCCCAGATCGATAATCAGCACGACTACCACCAGCCACAGCCAGCGTAGCCCTGTTGAACAGATCGATTGACTCATCAGGCAAACTTACGTTTTTCACCGTCACCGGCGACGTTGCTGACACAGCGGCCGCAGATTTCTGCGTGTTCCGCCACCTTGCCGACATCCTGGGTGTAGTGCCAGCAGCGTGGGCACTTCTCACCTTCGGCTTTACTCAACGCGACTTTCAGCCCTTTGAGTACTTCGCTCTGCTGAGCATCAGCAGGTGCGTCGTGATAGTCTGCAACGGTAGCGCCGGAGGTCAACAGGACAAATCGTAATTCATCGCCCAGCGCGGTCAGTTTCGCCGCCAGTTCCGGTTCTGCATACAAGGTTACTGCCGCTTCCAGCGAGCCACCCACTTTCTTGTCGGCACGCGCTTGCTCAATGACTTTGTTCACTTCGCCACGCACTTTCAACAGCTCGTCCCAGAACGCATCGTTCATCGCTTCGCTGTCTGCCAGGCCAAACAGGCCTTCGTACCACTCACCGGTGAAGACGTATTTTTCACGTTCGCCCGGCAGGTAGCCCCACACTTCATCAGCGGTGAAGGAGAGGATTGGTGCCATCCAGCGCACCAGCGCTTCTGCGATGTGATACAGCGCAGTCTGGCAGCTACGACGCGCCACACTGTCCGCTTTGGCGGTGTACTGACGGTCTTTGATGATGTCGAGGTAGAAGGAACCCATCTCAACGGAGCAGAAGCGCATCAGACGCTGTACCACTTCGTGGAAATCGTATGCTTCGTACGCCTTGAGGATGTCTTCCTGTGCCGCTTTCGCACAACCTACGGCCCAGCGATCCAGTACCACCATCTCTTCCGGTTTCACCATATCTTTTGCTGGATCAAAACCGTTCAGGTTTGCCAGCAGGAAGCGCGCGGTGTTACGGATACGACGATAGCTATCGGCAGCACGTTTCAGGATCTCGTCAGAAACGGCCATTTCACCGGTGTAGTCGGTTGATGCCACCCACAGACGCAGAATATCCGCGCCCAGTTTGTTCATCACATCCTGCGGCGAAACGGTATTGCCGATGGATTTAGACATCTTGCGGCCCTGACCATCCACGGTAAAGCCGTGGGTCAGTACCTGACGATACGGCGCTTTGCCTTTCATCGCGGTGGAGATCATTAGGGAAGACATGAACCAACCACGGTGCTGGTCAGAACCTTCCAGATACATGTCCGCTGCATGACCGGCAAATTCCGGACGCACGTCAACAACAGAAGAGTGGGTAGATCCGGAGTCAAACCATACATCCAATGTGTCCGGCACTTTCACGTACTGATCAGCTTCATCGCCGAGGATCTCTTTCGCATCAAGATCCCACCACGCCTGGATGCCGTCAACTTCAACGCGTTTTGCCACTTCTTCCATTAGTTCGAGAGTACGCGGATGCAGCTCTTCCGTGTCTTTGTGCACGAACAGTGACATCGGTACGCCCCAGGTGCGCTGACGGGAGATACACCAGTCAGGACGGTTAGCAACCATCGACTCGATACGCGCCTGGCCCCAGTCCGGGATCCACTGCACGCCTTTGATCTCTTTCAGTGACTGCGCACGCAGACCTTTCTGATCCATGCTGACGAACCACTGCGGCGTCGCGCGGAAGATGATCGGCGTTTTGTGACGCCAGCAGCACGGATAGCTGTGCTGCATTTTCTCAACGTGCAGCAGCGCGCCTTTTTCCTGCAGCAGCGCAACGACGATGTCGTTCGCTTTGAAGACGTTCACGCCATCCAGCGTCGGATAAGTGCCCGGCAGATAAGTGCCGTCCGGGCCAACCGGGTTAGCGGTTTCCAGGCCGTATTTCTGACCGATCACATAGTCGTCCGGGCCGTGGCCAGGCGCGGTGTGAACGGCACCGGTACCGGCATCCAGGGTAACGTGATCGCCGAGGATTGCCGGAACGTCGAAGCCCATAAACGGATGGGTAAAGCGCAGCAACTCAAGCTCCGCACCTTTTACCGTGCCGAGAATGGTGTAATCGGTCACGCCGATACGCTGCATTACGCTTTCAACCAGATCTTTCGCCAGAATCACGGCCTGACCGTCGATCTGCACCAGCGCATAGTCGAAATCAGGTGCAATAGAGATTGCGCGGTTCGCAGGCAGAGTCCACGGCGTAGTGGTCCAGATCACCAGCGAGATTGGGCCGTTAACGTTGCTTACGGCAAATTTTGCTTTCAGTGCATCCTGATCGACCGCCTGAAAAGCAACGTCGATGGACGGAGAAGTTTTGTCGTAATACTCAACTTCCGCTTCCGCCAGCGCAGAACGGCAGTCAACGCACCAGTGTACCGGCTTCGCGCCTTTGTGCAGG
This sequence comes from Shigella sp. FC1661, assembly GCF_001712525.1. Taxonomy (NCBI): domain Bacteria; kingdom Pseudomonadati; phylum Pseudomonadota; class Gammaproteobacteria; order Enterobacterales; family Enterobacteriaceae; genus Shigella; species Shigella sp. FC1661. The sequence goes on along the minus strand of NZ_MDGW01000006.1, from coordinate 2,786 downwards.
TGACCGTTGCCGATGATTTTGCCCAGCGCGCGGATGATGTTGGCTTCAGTTTTGAAGTCCATGGTCAGGTACGGGTGCGACCAGTCGCCCAGCACGCCCAGACGGATAAAGTCTTTGCGTTGACCGTCAACCTGGGTCGCGCGTATTCGCGGCACTTGGCGCGGAACTCGGCGGCGGTGAATTTCTCACCCGGCTTACCGTATTCTTGCTCTACTTTCAGCTCGATCGGCAGACCGTGCAGTCCCAGCCAGGCACATACGGCGAGTCATAACCGGAAAGCCCTTTGGACTTCACGATAATGTCTTTCAGAATCTTGTTAACCGAGTGACCAATATGAATGCTGCCATTCGCATAAGGAGGGCCATCATGCAGAATGAAGGTTTTTTTGCCTTTTTTAGCCGCACGGATGATGCCGTACAGATCATCATCAGTCCAACGCGCCAGCATTCCCGGTTCGCGCTTGGCGAGATCGCCACGCATCGGGAACCCTGTTTCCGGCAAATTCAGGGTTGATTTATAGTCACTCATCAGATTCTCGGTTCCGTGTTTCGGTTTGATTACATAACAGGCTTAAGCCGGTTTTGTTAGCCCAAAAAATTCGCGGGCGGTTAATTCATCACGCGCAATCTGCGCTTTCAGTTCGTCCAGCGACGCAAATCGCTGCTCATTGCGTATTTTTTTACGCAGCACTACTTGTATATGGCGACCGTAAAGGTCCATTGCAACATCTAACAAATGCACTTCCAGCTGCTGGCGAATACCGGCAACCGTTGGGCGTGTTCCGATGTTTGCCACGCCGGGTAACGGCTTTTCACCGAGGCCCAGCACTTCTACCGCATAAACCCCTTTCACCGGGGAAACCTGACGGCGTAGCGGTACATTCGCCGTCGGGAAACCTATAGTGCGCCCTAATTCATCACCGTGGACTACACGCCCGGAGATGGCAAACGGGTGCCCCAGTAAACTTTCTGCCAGAGCCAGATTGTCATCCGCCAGCGCCTGACGCACAGCGGTGCTGCTAATACGCACGCCACCTTCGCAAAAAGTTTGCGTACTAGTGATATCGAAGCCGTATTCCATGCCAGCTTTCTGTAATAACAAGAAATCGCCTTCACGACCAGCGCCAAAGCGGAAATCATCCCCTACGGCAAGAAATTTTACGCGCAAATGCTTCACCAGAAGATCGCTGATGAAATTTTGCGCGGTTAACGCCGCGAAACGCCTGTCGAAACGCACGCACAGCACGTAATCAACGCCACACTCTGCAAGGTAACGCAGTTTTTCCCGCAGCCGGGTCAGTCTTGCCGGGGCTTTATCGGTAGCAAACAGTTCCAGTGGTTGAGGTTCAAAAAGCATCACCATCACCGGTAAGTTGCGCTTGCGCCCTTCTTCCTGCAAGCCCTGTAACAGCGCGCGATGACCGCGATGCACGCCGTCGAAATTACCAATAGTCAGCACACACCCTTCTTGCGGGGCCTGGCTGAGATTATGTATGCCGCGTATCAGCTTCATGTCTGGCTCAAAACAGTGAAAATCGTCCGAGTATACCTTGTACAGCGGTCAAGGTTAACCGGCGATTGAGTACCGAAATCAGAAAGAAGTGGCTTTTCATTGCCATGGCGCAAATCACGGGAAGAAAGTGACCGCCTGCTGCAATTTTTATCGCGGAAAAGCTGTATTCACACCCCGCAAGCTGGTAGAATCCTGCGCCATCACTACGTAACGAGTGCCGGCACATTAACGGCGCTTATTTGCACAAATCCATTGACAAAAGAAGGCTAAAAGGGCATATTCCTCGGCCTTTGAATTGTCCATATAGAACACATTTGGGAGTTGGACCTTGGCTAATATCAAATCAGCTAAGAAGCGCGCCATTCAGTCTGAAAAGGCTCGTAAGCACAACGCAAGCCGTCGCTCTATGATGCGTACTTTCATCAAGAAAGTATACGCAGCTATCGAAGCTGGCGACAAAGCTGCTGCACAGAAAGCATTTAACGAAATGCAACCGATCGTGGACCGTCAGGCTGCTAAAGGTCTGATCCACAAAAACAAAGCTGCACGTCATAAGGCTAACCTGACTGCACAGATCAACAAACTGGCTTAATCGCCAATTTGCTGAAGCTTTGTGAAAAAGCCCGCGCAAGCGGGTTTTTTTATGCCTGCTGCTTTTATGATGCGTGAGAGAACACACTACCGGTTGCCAGATAGTCAAAAGATGCTGGCTTTTGCAGACATGCCGTTACACTTTCTGAACTCTTCGTGGCTTAAGAATCGTAAAACCATCGGCTGATACATTCTGAACAAGAATATCTACTCAATCTCGGTAATGACTCCAACTTACTGATAGTGTTTTATGTTCAGATAATGCCCGATGACCTTGTCATGCAGCTCCACCGATTTTGAGAACGACAGTGACTTCCGTCCCAGCCTTGCCAGATGTTGTCTCAGATTCAGATTATGTCGCTCAATGCGCTGAGTGTAACGCTTGCTGATAACGTGCAGCTTTCCCTTCAGGCGTGATTCATACAGCGGCCAGCCATCCGTCATCCATACCACGACCTCAAAGGCCGACAGCAGGCTCAGAAGACGCTCCAGTGTGGCCAGAGTGCGTTCACCGAAGACGTGCGCCACAACCGTCCTCCGTATCCTGTCATACGCGTAAAACAGCCAGCGCTGACGTGATTTAGGTAAGCGTAAACTGACCGCCGTATGTAGCCATTAAGCCTGTATTGGTAACGTAGGTGCCCACCTTTTCAACTAGTGGACACCTGTTATGGAACAGAAAG
>NZ_MDGW01000005.1:0-14327 GCF_001712525.1 Shigella sp. FC1661 | reverse complement strand
TTTCGGCGCAGGCGCATGCCACAGATCGGCAACCATATTTACGCAACGCAGGTCGATGGCTGCGGATTGCGGATATTCTTCTTTGTCGATCCAGTTTTTGTTAATGGATAAATCCATCAATTTGTGGACATTTTCGTCGTCCCAGGTCTGGCAGAAAGTGGCCAGGTTCTGACGAGCGTTGCCATCAAGATATAATTCGTCATTGATAATCTGGAATGCGACATCGTCGCGCATTTCGTGCAGCGGAAAACGTTTTGATTCTGCGATAGTGGAAATAGACTTCGCACCAAAACGTGAATCGAGTAGTTCCGACCTTAAATCCGTTACTTGCTTCTTATCCATTTTAAACTCCTTAAAATGATTGGATCGCATTAAAAAAGTAGGATTTATCGATAAAGTAAGCAAGTGAAAAGGACTCGTGTTTAAATAACAAAATCCTAATGTTATTTATCGTGAGATATTACGCGAATAATGTTTTTTCATTGAAAAACAATACAATATGAAATTCTTGGGTGGTGGTAAGGTGTTTTATGCTGTTATTTTTATGCGCATTCTGTGTCTCCTGAATTATCACGTAAAAATCAGACCTTAAAATATCACTATTAGTACTTGATTATTATTTTGAACGCATTTATAAAATTATTACATAAAAATAGCGAATATTGCTAAAATCCCCGCCAACGATGTGTTGACGGGGCTGTTATTATTTTGGCAATAATACTCCGGTATAAGTATTTACCGGATGAGAAAGATATTGTTTAACGGCAGTGTTAACATTCTCTACCGTCATTTGTTTCAACAATTGCTCCTGCTCAGTCCATGCTGCAGGATCGTCATATTGAATAAGACTATTTACAATAGTGTTCGCTAATTGTTGAACGCTACGCTGTTGGATATCGAGGCTGCGCTGAACGTTTTGCTGGTATTCATTCAGTTCTTGCTCACTGATCCCTTTAGCCAGACGCTTAACCATCACTTCATTCGCTAACGTTAACAGTTCATCATGTCGTTCTGGTTGACAAGTAAAAGCCAGCAAATGACTGATATCTTTGGCCTGAGGATCAACCGAGAGGCGAGAAGAAACGCTGTATGCTCCAGATGCCTGTTCACGAATATTAACACGTAGATCTTTTGCCAGTGCGACGTTAAAAGCATCGAGCGCCATACGCGTCGCCAGATTAACAGGTGTCCGGGAATCATAACGCTTCCACTGTGAAACCTGTGCCACAGGTTCATTTTGTTCTTTTACAGTAACCGATGCGTTGTCCGTCGCGCGAGTTAATGGTTTACCTGCGGCTAATGGCGAATCAGAGTGTTTGATTGATCCTAAGTAACGCGTAATTAACGCCACGAGTTTGTCTTCTGAGACATTACCGACAATGACAAACGTGATATCCGCTGGAGATGAAAACAACTGGCGATCGGCAGCCAGCGCATCTGCGGCAGTAAACTGTACAATCTGATTTTCTTGCAGTAATTTCGTGCGGTCATCAGCATAGCGCGTCTCATACATCTGCTGGGCGAATTTCTCCGCTGGACGCTGGTCGAGCGTTTTCAACGCCTGAATTTGAGCATTTTGTAGCGATGCCCAAATATTGTCGTTAATCGTGCTGTGGGTGATTCGCTGGTTAATCAACTGAAAACCAGGTTCAGGGTTATTAGTCCGCGCGCTAACGGAGAGCAACGTATTCATGCCACTGACTTTACTGCTCATGGTTACCGAATTTTCCGCACTCCAGCGTTTCAGGCTGGAAGAGGAGAGCTCACCAACGCCGCTTCCGCTTACTGCTTTATTTGCCAGCGCGATAAGTGATTTTTGCTGCGCAGGGAAACTTAAATCGCCTTTATTCGATACGGCAGTAATTTGTAGCTTTTGCTCTTCACCCGCGGATTTTGCCAGAATAACCCTGGCACCATTGGAAAGTGTTAATGATGTCAGATTCTCAGCCAGCGTTTCTTTGCTGCTAATTTCCGCCTGTGGGTCAGCGTCTACTGTTAACGATAAATTTCTGCCTGGGAAGATGTAAGCCGCCAGCTTTTTGTTGGCGTACTCTTTTTCCAGCGCCAGGATAGCCGCAGGAGACAATGCTTTTTTGGCGGCAAGCTCATTGTTTACCATTTGCTCCCAAAATGCGTCCTGGTTCTTTCTTAACTGCTGCCATTTTTCCGCCAGACTTTGCACGGTAATTTGCTGCCACAGACGTTTCGAAAGTTGATATGTCTCTTCCGGCGACAAGAACGGCGTATTATTTAATGAGCTGGATGCCAGGCGACTGGTCAGCATACGTAAATCACGTTCAGCTTGCTGATCAACCGCATTTTTCAGCCAGGTGAGGCGGGTAGATTTGACATCATCGAGTTCTTCAGCAGAAAAACCATGCTGATCAATGGTTGCCAACTCTGACATTAATGCATTCGCAGCATCCTGCATATTATCGTCTCGTGCATTTACACGGAAAAACAGCGACTGATAATCGGGTGCAATTTTAACGCTGCGCGCAGTGCCGCCAGAAATAGTCTTCAACTCGCCCGACTGTATGCGTTCCTGCAGACGTTGACTGAACAGCTGAACTAACATGCTCCATTCAGCTTGTTCGATAAAGCTTTGCTCATCGTTCACTTGTACCATTGGCAGGCGATAATAGAGTGCGATGCCGTTCACCCGGTTTTCTTTATCATTAATGATATTAAAGCGCAGGTGGTTTTCGGCTTTTGTCGGCCAGACGCGATTTTCAGCTGCTTTGTTAGCCGGAAGCTTACTTAAATTATCCTTTATCAGCGCCAGCGCTTCTTTACTGTCGATATCGCCGACCACGATAAAGGTCATATTATTTGGTTGATACCAGCGTTGATAAAATTGGCGCAATTGTGCCGGTGTGACCGTGGCGACAGTATCCATCAGGCCGATAGGTTCACGGTCTAAATTACGGGTATTAGCCAGCAGGAAAGGGCGGCGCGCCTGAGAGGTGCGCCATTTCGCATCCTGATGGGCACGCCATTCCTCAGTAATTACGCCACGTTCAGCGTCTACTTCGAGTTTTTCAAAGGTTGCGGCATTACTCCATTCACTGAAGATTGCCATCACTTGTTGCAGATTTTGTTTCTGCGTAGTCGGCAAACTCACCTGATACACCGTTTCGTCATAGCTGGTATAGGCATTAACATCGCGACCAAAACGCAGGCCCATTGACTCAAATGTTTCGATGACTTTATTACCCGGCCATGTTTTTGTGCCGTTAAACATCATATGTTCTACAAAATGAGCCACGCCGCGCTCATTGTCTTCTTCCTGCAATGAACCGGTATGAATTTGCAGCCATAAATTTACCTGATCCTTTGGTTGAGCATGCGGATAAATCATATATCGCAAGCCATTGTCCAGTTGCCCGGTAATTAACTTTTCATCCTGCGGTAAGGCGGCGGCAATCAGCCGCCCGGGGAGCAACAGAGTTGCCACTAACGTCAGTAAGAAACAGAGGTTTCTCATAATTATCTCCATGCGAAAACCGGGCGAATTTATCCGGTTAAGTAAAATCCGAACTATTAAAATTTCATGCTGACATCAAGCCAGAAAGTACGGCCACTGGCGTAGGTCGCCACACCGGTATTCGTTGTATCAACAGCGGTTTTGCTATCCAGTACATTGAGAATATCGGCACTGATCGTCAGGTTTTGTTGTTTCAGAAATTGTGGCGTCCAGGACAAGCGGGTGTCCCAGGTCAGGCTGCTATCCAGTTTTTCGTCAACATACTGCTTGTAATCTGAATATTCGCTGATGTATTGCGCATTTGTCTTACCAAGGATAATGCGAGCTTTACGCGCTTCTTGCCAGGCCAGCGTATTCGCCCACACTAACCCGCTCGGTTGATGCGTGAAATCCATGTTTAAGGAGATCTTTAATGGGTTATTAAAATCTGCCACTGGAACGCTATCGTAAGAGACCAGATTACCGTTATAAACCACCTGGTTATCACCGGTATTGCTCTCCTCATAACCATTGTTTAACGACAAGTTGCCCTTGCTCTTGATATAGCTAAAGACAATTTGCGGGTTAATATCTACCTGGCGGATATGCAGGGGTTCGGCCAGTTCAAAACTGAGGTTAAACGAATGCGTTTTGGTTTTGCCATCGTTGTTATATTCAGTAATGGTGGTTTTAGTCGCGCTGTCGGTACGACTGCTTTTGCTGATTTGATCATGCGCTGCACGGTAAACATAGTTTGCGCGTGCAATAACGTTCTTACCGATTTTTTGCTGCAATCCCATTGCCAGTTCATCGTTATAAGGCGTTTTCAAATTCTGATAACGCGTCAGGGTTTTATTACCTGATACCGATTCCGTCCAGCTATTGCGGATATCACGTAATCCCATATCAAGAATATTCCCGCCATAGTAACGGTTATAACCGGCGGTAATCATTGAGGTTTGATCAGCAAAAATATCCCATTCCGTCATAAAGCGCGGGGAGATATTGTGGTTTGACAGATAGTTGTCATAGTCATAACGCACACCGGGCATTAACGACACATTCCGCCAGCTAATGTGATCCGCCATATACAGCGTGTAGTTGTCAATTCCTAGGCTGCCTTTACCTTTATGGTAAATGGTATGGTTAGTTTTCTTTCCTGCAGCATTAATCACATAGGATTCAGACTGGTTATGGCGTTCAGTCCATGCATCGGAATAGATGTATTCCGCGCCGGAGTAGGGTTGATGCGAAACATCACCCACGGCGAATTTTTGCCAGTCCAGGCGTGTTTTGAAGGTGTAATTATCTACAGCCTGGGAAATGTGTCCTAATCCGCCACGGGTACAACGCCCTGTAATATCACCATATGTACATGAAAGTTCGGTGTACCAGATGTCATGATCGTGACGGGTATAATCACTAATATGATCCCAACCAACGGTGGTACGTAGTTTGGCCCATGCGAGTTGCGTATCCATATCCCATGCAAGACCATAGGATTTATTACCCATTTCGCGATCAGACTGCGGGAAGGTGCTGGTATTATAATCACGGCTGGAGCCGGTATATTTTAAGGTTAAATCGTGGGTAAAGCGGTCGCTGGCAAACCAGGTAAATTTGCTCAATGCAGTATCGATAACGTTTTTATACTGTGCCCGACCGGCGACAATGCCGTCATTCGAAACATAATCCGCGCGGGTGATATCAGACTGGCGGCGCGATAAACCGGCGGTAACGCCAAAGTTATCAGCCAGCTCCTGATTAAACGACAAGGTATAAAAGTTCTTTTTAAAATCTGGAGAGAAATAAGTACTTCCTGAAGAACCTTGATTAAATGCGCTCTTGTTATTCTCATCGATATGCGATGTTAACCAGTCCGAACGCGTAGTGCGATAACCCAATTTCACCTTGCTATCATCAGCGTTGAAGCGTTTGATCTTTGCATCAATTACCCCGCCATTGAAGCGACCAAATTCAACCGGCACAAAACTGTCATAAAGCGTCACATTGTCCAGTAAGCTGACATCAAGATAATACCCCTGTGACATCCCGCTAATATTGGTTGCACTACTGGCATCGGACTCATTCGCTGGGTTCAGGTTATTAGTTGCACTAATACCGTCAATCAAATAGGCATTCTGGTAGGGCGACGCACCGTGAATAGAGATTTTCTCAGGGCGAATATCTCCCTGGTTCAACGAGGTACTTTGCGTTGAATCCATGCGTACCGCAGGGTTGGTTCTCAGCAGATCGCTGATATTGCCATTCCCGGTCGGTAAACGCTCGATGCTTTCACTGGTGTAATGCGTGTTGCCGTTTACGGGTACAGGGACAGGAGCATAGACCGTCATCTCTTCAAAAAAATGCATGTACATGTTTTTGTCATCGACGGCCTGCGCCACATCAGCGCCACATAAAATGACGCCAGGAATAAGAACTCGCTTCATTTATTTATATCTCCGTACAGCAGGGCTTTTATTGTTTTTATAAAACCGCGCTAATGTCACAAATATCATCGGCCAGGTTCCAGACACCGGGTTGATGTGTAACCATAATGACGCCGCTTGTGGATAGTTTTTCACGCACTAAACGCAGTAAGCGGATAGCCTCTTGTTCCTCAAGATGAGAGGTAGTTTCGTCAAGAAATATCCATTTCGGACGTCGTAAAATTAATCGTGCCAGGGCGATACGTTGTTTTTCGCCGCTGGAAAGAATATCTCCCCAGCGATCGTGGTCATGAATACGCGCAGCCAATTTCCCAAGACCAACCTGATGCAGTACTTCGCTCAACGATTTATCGTCTACGGGCAGGGGAAGTGCTTTACAAATAATCTCTTTCAGTAAGCCGGTTTTGATTAACGGTGTTTGTGACACATACCAACTGTCAGCAGGAGAAAAAATATCACCTTTAAACCACGGCCAGCAGTGGGATAATGTTTTAAGCAGTGTGGTTTTTCCCGCACCAGAGTAGCCTTTCAGTAATAGCCATTTGCCTGGCGAAACATGAAAGTTCAAGTTCTCTAATATGATCTTATTATCAGGCGTACGAATACTCGCATTAGCCACTTGTACCGCATGTTGGCAATTTTTAGGCTTATTCGTAGGGCGCTGTTCAGTGAGTTGATGGAACTCATACAAGCGATCGATAACCGCAGCCAGTTCAGCAAGTTCGTCATATTTATAAATAAACCAGCTTAAATTGTTCGATACTAGCATAAATGCCTGGCGCGATTTCATCAGTCCGCCCAGATTGATCTGCCCGCTAATAAACTGCGGCAATAACAGAAAGTAGGGAAGAACGCTAAGCGAGCGCGAATAAATATTTTGCCAGTAATCAAGCCACCGCTGACGATTCATTAAACGATGCCAGTTCTCTTTAATGGTATGAAAATTGTCGCGCAACTCCTGGCGTTGTAGAGACTCAGCATTGCTTAGAGCAATCAGTTCTGCCTGCTTATTATGCTGCACAAGATTAGTTCGAAATGTCGCTTCGCTACGTTGTTTTTCCACATTAAGCGGACGAATACGCTTACCAACCTTATGGGTAAATAAAGTTCCACCGATCACAATGAGCACGACGGTATAGACCATATACCCCTGGATATTCCATTCTGTTCCACCAACAGTGAATGAGAGCGTACCCGCGCTTTGCCAAAGAATAACGGTAAAGGTGATCAGCATGCTAAGTGACTGGATGAAGCCAAATGAAAGACTGAGCGTTTTGCTGATCAGTAAGAGAATGTCTTCAGCGATACGTTGGTCAGGGTTATCTGTATTTTTATGCTCGCCGTAGATCTGCGTGAAGTAGTAGTTTTTATCTGCAAACCAGCGATTAAGGTAGTAATCTGTTAACCATTCGCGCCAGCGAATAGTCAGTAGTTTAATTAACCATGTTTTGTTTGCGGATATTAATACAAAGATCCCCAGCAGGGCAGGGAACCAAAGAACAAGCTGCCAAAGCTTATCGGTTTCTTTCTGGCTTAGCGCATTGAAAAAATCATTATTCCAGTCGTTTAACCAGACCTGAATTTTAACCACGCCAAGGATCATTGCGAGGATAATAATGATTAACAACACTGAAGTTTTATTATTCTTACGCAGCCAAAAGGGCTTCAGCAGACAGAGATACTTTGCTATCAACATACAAAACGTAATGGGAATGGTTATCATTAGCGAAAATTGATTGTGCCATCCAATGATTATCTATGGCAATGATTTACTGATGAAATTTATTTAAGTATCATTTAACAATATGAAATATATAGAAATTTTTAATTTTCAGTGGTTATGGTTATGCTATTGATAATCAAGGGTATTGCTAATGCCCTGACGCATACCACGTAAGCCAGGATTTTCGCAAGGGAAGATGATGATGACGAAACACCCGACAGGAATTTATGTCGGGTGCCTTGTTAAGGTCATAAGAAGGAGGCTAAGAATGGAGTTAAAAGAGAGCGTTATTAATTATTCTCCATTTGTTTTGCAACATCCATAATGTGGTAAAGCGGTACTCTGTTCTTAGCTAACTCAACCATGGCGTTCATATAAGGTACCATGGTTGAAAAAAGGATTTTATAACCTTCGCAAAAATAAGAAACAGTCTCATTGTTTACTTTAGTAATACGATGCTTAGGACAACCGCCATTGCAGATAGGTTTATATGCACATTGCTGACATTTCGCTGAAATCCGTTTTTTTTGCGCTGTCAGTTGTACACTGTTCATCGTTTTGAGTTCAGATTTATTAATGTTTCCAATTTTGTACTGTGGATAGACAAAATGGTCGCATTCGTAAATGTCTCCATTACTTTCAACAACCAGATTATCCTTGCAGGACTCCTGGAAAATACAACTTGTATGCCCATTCCCCAAAAAACGGCTGACAAAGCTTTCAAACTGACGAATGAAAATTTCACCCACATCGTTTTTAACCCATTGCATAAAAATGGTTGACATAAACTTGCCATAAGCCGTGGGAGGCACAGAAAAATCAATGATACGGAATGTGTTCTCACTATGACCACTGAAATCAATATTCGGCGTCCCGGTTTCGAGCAATTCGATAAATTGCATATGTTTACTGCCGATAGATTTTAAAGTTAGCAAATAATCAAATAGCTAAAGCACTCATCGTGTTGCCCGTATTCATACCCGTGTGACTTTGACAACGGTACTCCTTAGAAACTCTCTTCGGACTGTTGCCGAAATGTTTGCGGAACGCATAAATAAAATAAGAAGTACTGGCATAACCACATTGTTCGGCAATTTTATTGACTGAACCTTCTACGCGTATCAAATTTTTTGCGTGCTGCATTCTGGCATCTAATAGAATCTGTGAGAATGTCGTTTGCTCTTGCTTTAGTTTTTTCTTCAACAGGCTTTCACTGATGTACAGGCAGTCACAAATATCTTTCAGCTTCCATGGGTGCGCCAGCTTCATGTTGACAATATTTCTCACTTTTCCGGAAACGGATAGCACACCGTTAGTTAATAGTGTAATGAAACCTTTGCATGCGGCAAAAATAGACAGGCAAGAAAAAAGCAAAAGTTCTGAAAAATTATGATGATTGCGTTCTTCCGAGTTGAGATAAGCAATCATTTCATTAAGCAATCCAGTCGGTACATTTGAAGCACGTAAAAACTTCGCAGGAACAGGCACCGTCACTGTCTGGATGTTAGTGCATTGTAGATATTTTTTAATGGTATTTTCAGTAAATCCGATCTCTTTAAAATGCCGCTCATAAGGTTCAAAATGCGTACGAACAGCGTTATCTACCATCAGGATCTCGCCGTCAGAGAAGGCGTAATCTTTATCTAAAATGTTAGCGTTGAAGGCATGATGAATAAATATAACAGAACAAACGAGCGACATTTTATCTCCTTAAAACAATAAAGTTTTTATCGATACTTTTTTAACATTTCATATTTATAATTTGCTGTTTATTTTCAGTCTTGCAAACTATTGATAATGAAATGTGTAAGATCTCTTGCAATGCGACCCATTTCTGAAATACCCAGCTGATCAATTGCCGAAAAAATGGCTATCAACGTAAGGGTCAGTAATAAGACAACCACAATTACAGACATGATTTCTTTATAGTTGTCTCTTTGCGTGATTTTGTTTTTCACTGTGGTCGCATGCATTTCAAATATGTTTATTTAGCGGATAACGTTAAAAATCGTTAATCAGTATGCTTAATATAACAGGCTGGAGAAAAGAGGAAATAGGACTGGCACTTCAGTACTGAGCGGAGTTTCTTACAGCTGTAGGCAGAGGTTTATATCTTATAGTGTGTGGTTTAATTTGATCAATGTGAGCAAATTGCGCGATAATAGTCAATGAGAAATTCTTCTGCTGTGCGGATGACAGCAGAAGAAATGAGGAGGCGAATTAATTTGATGGTTCTAATTCAACCGGAATACTTTTATAACCAGGAATGCCACTTAATGGATCGTGGTTATCAAGAGTTAGCATGTGATTCGATTCTGGAAAATAGGTCACCAGTGAGCGGTCAGCCATAGGGTAAATGACCACTTTTAATCTATCCATGCGGCGTGAGCTGCGCTTACCGTCTGGCGTAAGCGCAATAAGATTAACTCTTTCGCCGTTTTTTACACGGCAAATTTTAGCTTGTTTAGCACTCATAAAGACCACATCTCGTTGACCGAATACCCCTCGATAGCGATCATCCATACCATAAATCGTCGTGTTGTACTGATCGTGGCTGCGTACTGTCGCCATGACCAGCTTACTGTTAAACGCTGAAGAGGGATCTTCTAACAGCCCTTTGCTGGTAATGAAATTAGCCTTACCTGACGGCGTCATCCAGCGCCTTTCAGCAGCTGCATTTATCAGGTGAAAACCTCCAGGATGTCGGATGCGCTGGTTATAGTCGGCGAACTCTGGTAACACAGCTTCAATGTCATTGCGAATGCGATCATAATCTTCCACCAGATACTCCCAGGCTACCACGCTCTGGGGTAGTGCTGCCTGCGCGATTCCCGCGACCACTGCACACTCTGATTTCAGCATTACACCGGCGGGTTTTAACACGCCACGCGAGGCATGAATCATCGACATTGAATCCTCAACGGTTACCGCCTGCGCACCGCTTTTTTGCATGTCAATCTCGCTACGCCCCAGAACCGGCAGAATATAGCTATGCCGTGCGGTCAGCAGATGAGAGCGGTTAAGCTTAGTGGCTACGTGTACCGCCAAATCTAATTGCGTTAACGGTACAGCGCTCGCTTCCCGATCTGGCATTGCCAGTGCAAAGTTGCCCCCCATGCAGATCAATGCTCGAGCCTGCCCCGTGCATATTGCTTGCATGCTGGCAATTGCAGCATGTCCAGGTGCATGAGGTGGGGTGAAGCCATAGCGCTCACCCAGGCGAGCCAGAAACTCTGCAGACGGTTTCTCGGTGATACCGACGGTTCGGTCGCCCTGTACATTAGAGTGACCTCGTAGTGGGCAGATACCCGCACCAGGCTTGCCAATGTTACCTTTCATCAACAACAGATTGACCAGTTGCTGTACATTCTGGGTACCATGTTCGTGCTGAGTGATCCCCATTCCGTAACAGATAATGGTGCGATCGGCAGCGGCATATGCGTCAGCCAGTTCGGCGATTTGTGTCTGACTTAGTCCAGAAATACGTTCGATATCTTTCCACTCGGAATTGAGAACGTCACGGCGTAGCTCGTCAAAGCCGACGGTATGCGTTTGAATAAATTCGTCATCAAGCAATGAGGGCCGACCTGCGGCACTTGCAGCATCATCGCGCTCAATTAACAGGCGCATCATCCCCTTGAGCAACGCCATATCGCCACCAATGCGCACGTTGTAGTACGCACTGGCCAACTGAGTCTCAGAGTTCGTCAGCATTTCAAACGGGTTTTGCGGTGCGGTAAATCGCTCCAGGCCACGTTCCTGTAGAGGATTGATGGCGATCATTTTCGCTCCCCGTTTCACTAAAGCGCGCAACGAAGTCAGCATGCGGGGGTGGTTTGTACCAGGGTTATGCCCAATGCAAATGACTAAATCGCACTTCTCAAAGTCTTCCAGCAACACAGTCCCTTTACCCACGCCGATACTCGCTGCCAAACCCACACTGGTCGGTTCATGGCACATGTTGGAGCAGTCGGGAAAGTTATTGCTCCCGTATTCACGGGCAAAAAGCTGATAAAGAAAGGCAGCTTCATTGGAAGTGCGGCCCGAAGTATAGAATTCAACCTGATTGGGATCACTATAGCTTTGAAGGCGTGCGCCAATTTCGTCGAAAGCTTGTTGCCAGCTTAATGGCTTGTAACAGTCGCTGACGGCATCATATTTCAAAGGCTGAGTGAGACGTCCCGCAGCCTCAAGCTCGTGATCTCCCCAGGTAAGTAATGATTGAACCGTATTCTCAGCAAAGAAAGAGGCATTTACCTGCTTATCCGTGACTTCCCAGGCGATTGCTTTTGCGCCGTTTTCACAAATGTCGAATGACGCACTGTGCTTAGGATCTGGCCATGCACAACCCGGACAGTCAAAGCCCTCTGGCTTATTCATGTCAAACATGGCAATAACATCCTGGCGTATATCCATCTGCTTACGTACTGCATTCGCTACGGATTTAACAGCACCCCAACCACCTGCAGCACCCTGGTAGGATTCAATTTTTTTCTTCATCTACTTATCCTGTGTGGAAATGAATTATTAGGATTTGTAATAGCGATGATGCACAGTACATACAAAGGGATTATCGCCAACATGGATATATAAGAGTAGGGGACTACTCTCTTTCTATTTTTAATCTATTATCGTTAAACAATAGATTAAATACGATAAGTTAAGCATCATCTCTCATAGTGTTTAAATTAACATATTTTTCAATATAAAAAATAAGACTCTGGCTTCAATTGTGCGCGGATTTTCTTACAGGTGTAGGATAATAGCCTTCACAAAATAATTATCCGCGCAATTTTCGTGAATGGAGCGCATAGACTAAGATCAAAATCACAATTATTCATAGATAAAAGTGACACCAATGACTGACTGGACGGTTCCGGCTGCAACCTTGTTTCCTGTTTGTCCATAGGTTGCGCTTAAACCCAGAGATACTTTGCTTTTATTTACTGTCCCCAGGGAGACATTTTCTCCCGTAGCCAGTATTTTTCCATTACGCATCAGAGAGACACCCACTTCCCATTTCTGATACCGTAGTGGACTCATTCCCGCAAGCTGCCTGAAGTGTTGATGGAAAGAGGGCGTGCTCATTTGCACGCGGTTTGCCAGCTTGAGTCTTCAACGCTGGGAAGATGCGGCAAACGGCAAATCTGCATACCAGCCAGCCTATATCCGTCATGCACAGGCCAATTATGAAAGAGGAGAGGCTTAAGTTCTGGAACCCTGAACGAATAACGACTACCAGAAAAGCACTTCGCATCACTCAGATATGATTTAACATAATATACATTATGCGCACCAACATAAACCAAGGGAGAATCCAGTCGTTGGCGGTCATGGTTGCTCATTAACAATGACCAAACCCCATATCTCACTTACTACCGTATTCTCGGCTTAACCGTCCATGCAACCTCAACACATTGGTTTCAACTGCCGTCACCACGTTCTCCGGAAAATCTGTCGGTAATGAAGTCTTCACGTTATCCAGTGCTGCCGGAATCATTCTGGCAAAGTCACTTAGGATTTCATGCATCTGCACTTCCGGGAATCTCAGCACCGTTGCTGTCGCCAAAAAATGTCGCGGATAAATTTTATCGATTGCCATTTTTTTGCCTTTGGATGCGTTAAGCCCCATTGCCAGTTTGAGATCGCTGATGTGTATTCCCGTACCGCCAAGGACCGGAAATGCTGAAATGATGTCGTAAAATGGCGTGAGTCGATAACTGCCGCCAGCCTGAATAAATACGGAGAAGTTTTTTGCATGGCCATCCGTTGCGCCAATCAACCACTGGAAGACCTGGAATTTCATAAAATCATAACGATCGCGAAGCGCCTCGCTGGACCCCATCAAAAACGCCATGATCCGCGCGATGCCTGGGCCTCCATCTGATTCATATTTCACAGATGAAGGTAAATTTCACTCCCAGCATGCCCTGAGTATCGCTATAGCCTTTATCACCTAGTTGCACACCGACATTCCCCCACAGGCTAAGGTTGTTATTTACTTTCGCCTCAACCCCGGTACGTACTTCACCGAGATTACGCGCACCTTCACGGCCTACGGTTTGACCATTCATCTTCACGGCGTAGACTTTGCTGTTGTTGATCCAATTCGCTTCAATGTAAGGCTGGAACTCACGCTGTTTACCATCGTCACGCTGGTGATGGCTGTTCAGGTAGGTTTTCACCCCAAAGCGGCTATTATCGCCATCCAGCTCTACATCTGTCCTGGCGGTTGCGCTCACGATACCCTTCCCGCTTATGCTATTGCGCAGTTCGCCAGTCACGTTTGAGTCAGGAGCTTTTCGCTGACTAGACTGGCCCCCTGAATCTCCAGACAACCAGTATCACTTAAATAAGTGATAGTCTTAATACTAGTTTTTAGACTAGTCATTGGAGTACAGATGATTGATGTCTTAGGGCCGGAGAAACGCAGACGGCGTACCACACAGGAAAAGATCGCAATTGTTCAGCAGAGCTTTGAACCGGGGATGACGGTCTCCCTCGTTGCCCGGCAACATGGTGTAGCAGCCAGCCAGTTATTTCTCTGGCGTAAGCAATACCAGGAAGGAAGTCTTACTGCTGTGGCCGCCGGAGAACAGGTTGTTCCTGCCTCTGAACTTGCTGCCGCCATGAAGCAGATTAAAGAACTCCAGCGCCTGCTCGGCAAGAAAACGATGGAAAATGAACT
>NZ_MDGW01000004.1:0-14417 GCF_001712525.1 Shigella sp. FC1661 | reverse complement strand
CGAACAGTGGGGCTACGTCGGTGCTAAATCACGTCAGCGCTGGCTGTTTTACGCGTATGACAGGATACGGAGGAGGGTTGTGGCGCACGTCTTCGGTGAACGCACTCTGGCCACACTGGAGCGTCTTCTGAGCCTGCTGTCGGCCTTTGAGGTCGTGGTATGGATGACGGATGGCTGGCCGCTGTATGAATCACGCCTGAAGGGAAAGCTGCACGTTATCAGCAAGCGTTACACTCAGCGCATTGAGCGACATAATCTGAATCTGAGACAACATCTGGCAAGGCTGGGACGGAAGTTACTGTCGTTCTCAAAATCGGTGGAGCTGCATGACAAGGTCATCGGGCATTATCTGAACATAAAACACTATCAGTAAGTTGGCAGCATTACCACGATTTTCTTATGGAATTACTGGTGGGAATGTTTTTTTTAGTTGTCTTGTTTTTGTTTTTTTCTATTTCGCAATCTTAATGACAGTGTCAGCAGATATGCCGCTTGTTGGCTGTGTTTTGACTTTGTCACTGTTGGTTTTGCTTATATTTATGGCAGCAAAAGGACTGCGTTATCAGGCCTTGATGACTAGTCTCAACGGCGTAAGATTTAGTTTTAATTGCTCTATGAAAGGGTTCTGGTGGGTAACCTTTTTCTTGCCGATTTTAATGGCCATTGGGATGGGGACTGTTTTCTTTATCTCGACAAAGATGCTACATGCCAATAGTTCAAGTAGTGTTATTATATCTGTGGTTCTGATGGCAATAGTTGGTATTGTTTCCATTGGTATTTTTAATGGTACTTTATATAGCCTGGTAATGAGTTTTCTCTGGAGCAATACCAGTTTCGGTATACATCGTTTCAAGGTGAAATTAGATACTGCGTATTGTATAAAATATGCCATCCTCGCATTTTTAGCTTTATTACCTTTTCTCGCTGTTGCTGGTTATATTATCTTCGAACAAATATTAAATGCGTATGATAGTTCTGTGTATGCAAATGATGATATTGAGAATTTACAGCAATTTATGGAAATGCAACGTAAAATGATAATCGCGCAGTTAATCTATTATTTTGGGATTGCTGTTAGCACCAGTTATTTAACGGTGTCGTTGCGAAATCATTTTATGAGCAACCTGTCACTGAATGATGGGCGTATTCGTTTTCGCTCAACTTTAACGTACCACGGTATGCTTTATCGCATGTGTGCGTTGGTAGTGATATCCGGGATTACGGGCGGTCTGGCTTATCCACTGCTGAAAATATGGATGATTGACTGGCAGGCAAAAAATACGTATTTGCTGGGCGATTTGGATGACCTTCCTTTAATCAATAAAGAAGAACAACCAGATAAAGGCTTCTTAGCCAGTATTTCACGGGGAATTATGCCTTCTTTACCATTTCTGTAAGAGATAAAAAAGGCCGGAGCATGCTCGGCCTTCGTTTTCATCACTGTGTTTTGATTACAGCGCGGCGATAACAGCCTGCTGTTCAATCAGCTTCGCTTTCGCTTCTGCATAGCCTTCCAGCTTCTCACGCTCTTTCGCGATGACCGCTTCCGGTGCGCGGGCGACAAAGCCTTCATTCGCCAGCTTGTTCTCGATACGGCTGATTTCGCCTTCGATCTTCGCCACTTCTTTCGCCAGACGCGCCAGCTCATCTTCTTTGTTGATGAGGCCAGCCATCGGGATCAGCAGCTCTGCGCCGTCGATGATCTTCGTAACGGAAACCGGACCTTTGTCATCGGCAGGCAGCACGGTGATGCTTTCCAGACGCGCCAGGGTTTGCAGGAAGCCACGGTTTTCATTTACGCGACGTTCTGCATCCGCGCTGCAACCACGCAGCAGCAGCACCAGCGGTTTGCCCGGCGCGATGTTCATTTCTGCACGGATGTTACGTACCGCAACGATCGCCTGTTTCAGCCACTCGGTGTCAGCCAGTGCGGCTTCATCAACCTGAGATGCATCGTACTGCGGGAACGGCTGCAGCATGATGGTGTCGGCAGTGATACCGCAAAGTACTTTCACACGCTGCCAGATGGTTTCGGTGATGAACGGAATGATCGGATGCGCGAGGCGCAGCAGACCTTCCAGTACAGTCACCAGCGTATGGCGAGTACCGCGCAGTTCGGCTTCGGTTCCAC
Organism: Shigella sp. FC1661; assembly: GCF_001712525.1. NCBI lineage: Bacteria > Pseudomonadati > Pseudomonadota > Gammaproteobacteria > Enterobacterales > Enterobacteriaceae > Shigella > Shigella sp. FC1661. The sequence goes on along the minus strand of NZ_MDGW01000004.1, from coordinate 12,286 downwards.
CGTTCATTACCGGCTTAGTCAGCTCCAGATACCAGTCGCAGAACTGGTTCCAGGTGAACTCATACAGAATGCCTGCAGCGATATCGAAGCGGAAGCTGTCCAGCGCTTCGCGGTACGCTTTGATGGTCTGGTTGAACTCTGCCAGAATCCAGCGGTCCGCCAGCGACAGCGTCATTTCACCACCGTTGAAGCCGCAATCCTGACCTTCCGTGTTCATCAGCACAAAGCGGCTGGCGTTCCACAGCTTGTTACAGAAGTTACGGTAGCCTTCCAGGCGTTTCATATCCCAGTTGATGTCACGACCGGTAGAAGCCAGCGCCGCCAGGGTGAAGCGCAGGGCATCGGTGCCGTGCGGCTCAATGCCGTTCGGGAACTGTTTCTCGGTGCGCTTACGGATTTTGTCCGCCAGCTGCGGCTGCATCATATTGCCGGTACGTTTCTCCAGCAGTTCCGGCAGCGAAATACCGTCAACCATATCCAGCGGGTCAATAACGTTACCCTTGGATTTGGACATCTTCTGGCCTTCGTCGTCACGAATCAGGCCGGTCATGTAAACGGTATGGAACGGCACCTGCGGTTTGCCATTTTCATCTTTGATGAAGTGCATGGTCATCATGATCATGCGGGCAATCCAGAAGAAAATGATGTCGAAACCAGATACCATCACGCTGGTTGGGTGGAACTGGCGCAGTGCGTCGGTGTTTTCCGGCCAGCCTAGGGTAGAGAAGGTCCACAGCGCAGAAGAGAACCAGGTGTCGAGAACGTCTTCGTCCTGACGCAGGGCAACGTCGGCACCGAGGTTATTTTCCTTGCGCACTTCTTCTTCGTTGCGGCCAACATAAACGTTACCTGCTTCGTCGTACCATGCAGGGATACGGTGACCCCACCACAGCTGACGAGAGATACACCAGTCCTGAATATCGCGCATCCAGGAGAAGTACATGTTTTCGTACTGCTTCGGTACGAACTGAATGTCGCCGTTCTCAACCGCCTCAACCGCCGGTTTCGCCAGTACATCGGCACGCACGTACCACTGGTCGGTGAGCATCGGTTCGATAACTACGCCGCCACGGTCGCCGTAAGGCACGGTCAGGTCGTGCGGTTTAATTTCTTCCAGCAGGCCGAGCGCGTCAACCGCAGCAACGACTGCTTTACGTGCAGCAAAACGCTCCAGTTTCTGGAACTCTGCCGGGATTTCGCTGGAATAAACGTCAGATTCGTTACCTTTGGTATCGAACACCTGGGCGCTTTCACGGATATCGCCGTCAAAGGTCAGGATGTTGATCATCGGCAGCGCGTGACGTTTACCCACTTCATAGTCGTTAAAGTCGTGCGCCGGAGTGATTTTCACGCAGCCGGTGCCTTTTTCCATGTCGGCGTGTTCGTCGCCAACGATCGGAATACGACGGTTAACCAGCGGTAGAATGACATATTTGCCAATCAGGTCTTTGTAACGCGGATCTTCCGGGTTAACGGCCACGCCGGTATCGCCCAACAGGGTTTCCGGACGGGTAGTCGCAACCACCAGATAATCTTTACCGTCTGCGGTTTTCGCGCCGTCAGCCAGCGGATAGCGGATGTGCCACATCGAACCTTTCGATTCGCGGTTTTCCACTTCCAGGTCAGAGATAGCGGTGCGCAGTTTCGGATCCCAGTTTACCAGGCGTTTGCCACGGTAAATCAGGTCTTCTTTATACAGACGAACGAAAACTTCTTTCACCGCATTGGACAGGCCTTCGTCCATCGTGAAGCGTTCACGCTCCCAGTCGACGGAGTTGCCGAGACGGCGCATCTGACGGGTAATCGTGCCGCCGGATTCCGCTTTCCATTCCCAAATTTTGTCGATGAAAGCTTCGCGGCCGTAGTCGTGACGGGTTTTACCTTCTTCTGCGGCAATCTTGCGCTCAACGACCATCTGGGTAGCGATCCCGGCGTGGTCAGTACCGACCTGCCACAGGGTGTTTTTGCCCTGCATGCGCTGATAGCGGATCATGGTATCCATGATGGTTTGCTGGAAGGCGTGACCCATATGCAAACTGCCGGTGACGTTCGGCGGCGGGATCATGATGCAGAAACTTTCCTGGCTTTCATCGCCATTAGGCTTAAAGTAGCCCTGCTTTTCCCAGTGCTCGTAAAGCGGCTGTTCGATATCTTGTGGGTTATATGTCTTTTCCATTATTTCCAGGTTGCCGTATTCAGGTTGAAACCAGCCACGCGGTAGGCTTTATAGCGTTCGCGCGCCAGTTGTTTCAGAGAATCTTCATAAGGAACGAAGTCTACCACTTCTGTGAAAGCGGTGGCAAAATCTGCAAAGCTTGTTCGCAGACTAATCAATATATCGCGCGGGCTGCTGCTGCGTTTTTGCGGCCAGGCGATCTCCACCGGCGCACCGCCGCGCGGTCCTTCTCCCGCTAAATTATGCGGAACAAAGCTTTCTGCCGGACGCGCCCACAGGGCTTCATCCAGCCGGTAAGCCTGCTTTTCATCTTCACAGGCGATGAGCACGCGCTTACCGCTGCGCCAACGTTCTGCGGCAATTTCACACACCAGTTGCTCAACGGCGCTTAAGCCATCGACGGTGGTGTCATTGTCCAGAAGGTAGAACGTCGCGTTTTTCATATATGGGGCTTCTTGTGGTGGATTTAAATACGCATCAGGTATACACCGCAGCGCCTGATGCGACGCTGTTGTGTCTTATCAGGCCTACGAGTTCAGTGCTGTGTAGGTCGGATAAGGCGTTCACGCCGCATCCGGCAATAACAGCCTTGCCTGACGCAATTACTCTTCGCCGTTAAACCCAGCGCGGTTTAACAGGAACTGTGCCAGCAACGCCACCGGACGACCGGTGCGCCTTTTGCTTTACCAGAACGCCAGGCGGTTCCGGCGATATCCAGGTGCGCCCAGTTGTACTTACGGGTAAAGCGCGACAGGAAGCAACCTGCGGTAATCGCCCCACCAGGACGACCGCCAATGTTCGCCATATCGGCAAAATTGGACTCCAGCTGTTCCTGATACTCGTCACCCAGCGGTAAGCGCCATGCGCGGTCACCGGATTGTTCAGACGCGGCAATCAGTTCATGGGCCAGCGGATTATGGTTCGCCATCAGACCGGTAATGTGATGACCCAGCGCGATCACGCAGGCACCGGTCAGCGTCGCCACGTCAATCACCGCTTCCGGCTCAAAACGCTCAACGTAAGTTAACACGTCGCACAGTACCAGGCGGCCTTCAGCGTCGGTATTCAGCACTTCAACAGTTTGACCGGACATGGTGGTTAACACATCGCCCGGACGATAGGCTCGTCCGCCAGGCATGTTTTCGCAGCCTGCCAACACGCCGATAACGTTAATCGGCAGTTGTAGCTCCGCGACCATCCGCATCACGCCGTAAACCGCTGCCGCACCGCACATATCGTACTTCATCTCATCCATGCCTTCTGAAGGCTTGATCGAGATACCGCCGGAGTCGAAGGTTAAACCTTTACCCACCAGCACGATTGGGCGTGCATCTTCCGACGCGTTGCCTTTGTACTCAATCACCGACATCAGCGATTCGTTTTGCGAACCCTGACCGACCGCCAGATAGGAATGCATCCCCAGCTCTTTCATCTGCTGTTCGCCGATAACGCGGGTGATGACATTCTTGCTGTAGCTGTCAGCCAGCTGGCGCGCTTGTGAAGCGAGGTAAGCGGCGTTACAGATATTCGGCGGCATATTGCCGAGATCTTTTGCTGCTTTAATCGCGGCGGCAATCGCCAGACCGTGCAGGATCGCGCGCTCACCGCTGGTCAGTTCACGGCGGGTCGGCACGTTGAACACCATTTTACGCAGCGGACGACGCGGTTCGCTCTTGTTCGTTTTCAGCTGATCGAAACTGTAGAGCGTCTCTTTTGCCGTCTCGACAGCCTGACGCACTTTCCAGTAGTTGTTACGGCCTTTAACGTGCAGTTCAGTCAGAAAGCAGACCGCTTCCATTGAGCCAGTATCATTCAGGGTATTAATGGTTTTCTGAATAACCTGCTTGTACTGACGCTCATCCAGCTCACGTTCTTTGCCGCAACCAATAAGGAGAATTCGCTCGGAAAGTACATTCGGAACATGGTGCAGCAACAATGTCTGCCCCGGTTTTCCTTCCAGTTCGCCCCGACGTAGCAGGGCGCTGATGTACCCATCGCTGATTTTATCGAGCTGTTCTGCAATCGGAGAAAGGCGACGTGGTTCGAAGACGCCCACGACGATGCAGGCACTCCGCTGTTTCTCCGGGCTACCGCTTTTTACACTAAACTCCATGCACTACGCTCCTGAATCTTAAAGACAACGGCGGTGGCTACAGATAGAATTGCAAGCTTTCGTAACTCATGTCCGCTGTTGCGATGACTTCGTGTTAATCTTAACGTTATTACGGCATTGGCACGTCAGAACAAAATCTGAGAGGTGAATCCGTTGAGTATAATTATCTTAGCGACGATTTCGACGACTCAAGAGAATAAATGACGTTTAAGCCATGAAACAAGCTAAAATCCTGCAAAAGACGAGTTTTTACGGGCGTATTTAAAGTGATAATCATAAGATATCTGGTGCGGGAGACGCTCAAAAGCCAGCTGGCGATACTCTTCATCTTGCTTTTGATCTTCTTCTGTCAAAAGTTAGTGAGGATCCTCGGCGCAGCGGTTGACGGCGATATTCCGGCGAATCTGGTGCTCTCCCTTCTCGGGTTGGGCGTGCCGGAAATGGCGCAGCTTATCCTGCCATTAAGCCTGTTCCTCGGGCTGCTGATGACGCTGGGCAAACTGTATACCGAAAGTGAAATTACGGTAATGCATGCCTGCGGCCTGAGCAAAGCGGTTCTGGTGAAAGCGGCAATGATCCTTGCGGTATTCACTGCAATCGTCGCGGCGGTTAACGTGATGTGGGCGGGACCGTGGTCATCGCGTCATCAGGATGAAGTGTTAGCAGAAGCGAAAGCGAACCCTGGCATGGCGGCGCTGGCGCAAGGGCAATTCCAGCAAGCGACTAATGGCAGCTCGGTGCTGTTCATCGAAAGCGTTGACGGCAGCGATTTCAAAGATGTGTTCCTCGCGCAAATTCGACCAAAAGGTAATGCACGTCCTTCTGTGGTGGTGGCCGATTCCGGACATTTAACCCAGCTGCGCGACGGCTCCCAGGTCGTCACTCTCAACCAGGGAACGCGCTTCGAAGGCACTGCACTGTTACGTGATTTCCGCATTACGGACTTCCAGGATTATCAGGCGATCATTGGTCACCAGGCGGTAGCGCTCGACCCGAACGATACCGACCAGATGGACATGCGTACATTGTGGAACACTGACACCGATCGTGCCCGCGCAGAACTGAACTGGCGTATCACGTTGGTATTCACCGTGTTTGTGATGGCACTTATGGTCGTACCGCTGAGCGTGGTTAACCCGCGTCAGGGACGCGTACTATCGATGCTGCCAGCCATGCTGCTGTATCTACTTTTCTTCCTGATCCAGACCTCCCTGAAATCGAACGGCGGTAAAGGTAAGCTGGACCCGACGCTGTGGATGTGGACCGTTAACCTGATTTATCTGGCTTTGGCGATTGTTCTCAACCTTTGGGACACCGTGCCGGTCCGCTGCCTGCGCGCCAGTTTTTCGCGTAAAGGAGCGGTGTGATGCAACCTTTTGGCGTACTTGACCGCTATATCGGTAAAACTATTTTCACCACCATCATGATGACGCTGTTCATGCTGGTGTCGCTGTCGGGCATTATCAAATTTGTCGATCAGCTGAAAAAAGCCGGGCAGGGGAGTTACGACGCGTTAGGCGCAGGAATGTATACCTTGCTGAGCGTGCCGAAAGATGTGCAAACATTCTTCCCGATGGCGGCTCTGCTTGGGGCGTTGCTTGGTCTTGGGATGCTGGCGCAGCGCAGCGAACTGGTGGTGATGCAGGCTTCTGGTTTCACCCGTATGCAGGTTGCGCTGTCGGTGATGAAAACCGCCATTCCGCTGGTCTTGCTGACGATGGCGATTGGTGAATGGGTCGCGCCGCAGGGCGAGCAGATGGCGCGTAACTACCGTGCGCAGGCGATGTACGGCGGCTCGTTGCTCTCTACCCAGCAAGGCTTATGGGCGAAAGATGGCAACAACTTCGTTTACATTGAGCGGGTTAAAGGTGACGAAGAGTTAGGTGGCATCAGTATTTATGCCTTTAACGAGAATCGTCGTCTGCAATCCGTACGCTATGCCGCTACTGCGAAGTTTGACCCGGAACATAAAGTCTGGCGTCTGTCGCAGGTTGATGAATCTGATCTGACCAATCCGAAACAGATCACCGGTTCGCAGACGGTGAGCGGCACCTGGAAAACCAACCTCACGCCGGACAAACTGGGCGTGGTGGCGCTGGACCCGGATGCACTCTCAATCAGCGGTTTGCACAACTACGTGAAGTATCTGAAGTCGAGCGGTCAGGATGCCGGACGTTATCAGCTCAATATGTGGAGCAAAATCTTCCAGCCGCTATCCGTGGCGGTGATGATGCTGATGGCGCTGTCGTTCATCTTTGGCCCACTGCGTAGCGTACCGATGGGCGTGCGTGTGGTCACCGGTATCAGCTTCGGTTTTGTCTTCTACGTACTGGACCAGATCTTCGGCCCGCTGACGTTGGTTTATGGCATCCCGCCGATCATCGGCGCACTGTTGCCAAGCGCCAGCTTCTTCTTAATCAGCCTGTGGCTGTTAATGAGAAAATCGTAACCGAATGAACGAATAAAGGGAGCGAAAGCTCCCTTTATTATTGTTAGCAAAGTGTGCTTCGTTCATGCCTGAAAAATCATGAAAATCCAATATATTGCAGTGGTGTAGGCATGATAAGACGCGCCAGCGTCGCATCAGGCAAAGACAAATCGCGCCTGACTTACCTTCTTCTTCCCCCCAGCAAACTCCCCAACATCCCACGTACAATCTGATTCGTCACCTGGCGGGCGGCGCTTTTCGCCATTGTTTGCACCACACCATCTTTCTTCCCGCCGCGTGGTCCGGTAGTGCCAAACAAAATATCCTTCAATCCACCAAGAATACCGTCATCCACCGCCACCGCTTTCCCTTTCGCGGGAGGATTATTTTGCTGCTTGGTACTGGCCTGAAAGCCTTTTTGCAACATCTCATAGGCGGATTCCCGGTCCACGTCATCCTCGTACTTGCCATACACCGGGGAGTGGTTAATCAAGCCATTGCGCTCATCTTCCGTCACCGGTCCCATCCGCGAACAAGGCGCAATCACCATCGCCCGTTCCACCACAGAAGGACTTCCTTTTGCATCGAGAAACGAGATTAACGCCTCGCCGGTCCCCAGTTCCTGGATTGCCTTTTCGGTATCAAACGCCGGATTGGCCCGCATGGTTTGCGCCGCAGCTTTTACCGCTTTCTGATCTTTGGGCGTAAAAGCCCGCAAAGCGTGTTGAACGCGATTACCGAGCTGCCCGAGCACATTATCCGGAATATCAGACGGGTTTTGCGAAACGAACCAGACGCCCACGCCTTTTGAGCGAATAAGCCTTATTACCTGCTCAATCTTATCCAGCAGTACCTGCGGTGCATCGTTAAACAGCAGATGTGCCTCGTCGAAGAAAAACACCAGTTTTGGTTTCTCCAGATCGCCCGCTTCCGGCAATTGTTCATACAACTCTGAAAGCATCCACAGCAGGCTGGCGGCGTACAGTTTCGGCATCTGATAAAGCTTCTCGGCGCTGAGGATATTGATAACGCCTTTACCGTTGGTATCGGTGCGCATCCAGTCTTTGATATCCAGCATCGGCTCGCCAAAGAAATGCGCCGCACCTTGCTTTTCCAGCGACAGTAAACCGCGCTGGATGGCACCAACCGATGCGCTACTGATATTACCGTACTGATTCTGGAAAGATTTGGCGTTATCGCCGATGTACTGGGTAATCGCCCGCAGATCTTTAAAGTCGAGCAGCAACAATCCCTGATCGTCAGCAATACGGAAGATGATATTCAGCACGCCAGATTGCACATCGTTGAGATTCAACAGCCGCGCCAGCAACAGCGGCCCCAGGTCTGAAACCGTCGCCCGCACCGGATGGCCTTTCTCGCCAAAGATATCCCACACCACCACCGGATTAGCATGCGGTTGCCAGTCATTGACGCCGATATTTTTAAGCCTTGTGAGCAGTTTTTCCGACGCCGTTCCTGCCTGCGCGATACCGGTCAGATCGCCTTTCACATCAGCCATAAACACCGGCACGCCGATTTCCGACAATGACTCTGCCAGTTTTTGCAGCGTAACGGTTTTACCCGTCCCCGTTGCGCCAGTAATCAGCCCGTGACGGTTAGCCATTCCCGGCAGTAAAAAAAGTTCTGTGTCCGGCGTGCGGGCAATTAATAGGGGTTCGCTCATGAGATTTCCTCCAGTTTCCTGCCTGGAGTATAGGCAACGGCTGCGCACTCTTCACCGCTAAATTCAGCAGATTGCGAGACGCCTTCCAAAGAGATTTAAGTGCCGGGCGACAGGCACCCGGCAAAGTGATCAGAAGTCGGCTTTCAGAACCACGCGGTAACGCGCCTTACCGTCGCGCACATGCTTGATGGCATCGTTAATTTTCGACATCGGGAACAGTTCGGTGGTCGGCGCAACCTTGCTACGGGCGGCAAAGCGCATCAGCTTTCGCAGCTCATAAGGCGTGCCGGTAGCAGAACCAGAGATGCTGCGGTCGCCCGCAATTAACGTAAAGGCCGGAACAGACAGCGGCGTGAGAACCGCACCGACCGTATGGAAATTACCGCCATAGGTCAGCGCCTCAAAATAAGGCTGCCAGTCGAGGCTGACGTTCACAGTATTGATAATGAGATCAAACTGCCCCGACAGGGCTTTCAGTGCCTGCGGATCGCGGCTATTCACCACTTTATCGGCACCCATCGCCAGTACTTCCTGCTCTTTCGCCGGATTAGAACTAAAGGCCGTCACCTCGCATCCCATTGCGTGCAGAAGTTTTATAGCGATATGCCCCAGCCCGCCAATACCAATTACCCCAACGCGGCTGGTAGCAGTGATATGGTGCATCAACAGTGGTTTAAAGACCGTGATACCGCCGCACAACAGCGGCCCGGCGGACTCGATATCAATATTTTCTGGCAGTGGAATCACCCATTGCCAGTCCGCACGCAACTTCTCGGCAAAGCCACCGCGATTCATAATCGTCGGCACCGCACCTTGCTCGCAGTTGATCTGATTACCGCTAATACAGGCGTCGCAGTGACCACAGCTACGCGCCGTCCAGCCAATCCCGACACGCTGACCGACCTGCAAACCTTTATCCTGCGCGGCGCTCCCGAGTGCCACCACGCGCCCAATCACCTCATGCCCGGCAACCAGCGGATATTGTGAAAATCCCCATTCATTGTCGATCATCGATAGATCGGAATGGCAGATCCCGCAATAATCCACCTGCACTTCAACATCTTGTGGCCTCAGCTCACCGGGATCGTACTCATAAACTTCCAGTTCGCCGCCCGCTTCTTTTGCGGCATAGCTTTTTATCATCGACATTTTTTGGTCCTTCTCTGGTGTTGTTTGGGAAGTGTAGAGCATGGCAGGGCGGGGTGCCTGGAGTGTGACAAAGGTTACACATCGCTGTGTGCAATGCTGAAAATTTCAGCACTTAGCGAGGTGCGAGCAAGCTGGCGCTTGCATGGTGGCGTGCGACAGGTATAATCCACAACGTTTTCCGCATACCTCTTCAGTGCCGAAGTGGCGAAATCGGTAGACGCAGTTGATTCAAAATCAACCGTAGAAATACGTGCCGGTTCGAGTCCGGCCTTCGGCACCAAAAGTATGTAAATAGACCTCAACTGAGATCTTTTTTTATGCCTGAAATCCGCGCTACACAAGGCTTTTCCAGCTTTTCCCCTCAACTGAAGTCAACCTGACTCAACCCACATCAACAGGCTTGTGAGTATACTAATGAGTATATTTGCCGATTCGATATTGCTTGTATACTCACGAGATACCAATGGAAGGAAGACCATTATGGCCCTAACGGATACTAAAGTTCGCTCTGCGAAACCTGAGGAGAAAGAGTATTCACTTGTTGACGGCGACGGCATGTCCTTACTTGTAAAACCTGGCGGTTCAAAGTATTGGCGATTTCGTTTCCGTTTTGGCGGTAAACAACATTTGATGGCGTTCGGCGTTTACCCGGATGTTTCGCTGGCGGATGCGCGGAAGAAAAGGGAAGAGGCCAGAAAGCTGGTAGCTGCTGGTATCGATCCTCGTGAGCATAAGCGTGCTGTGAAAGAAGAGCAGGCGAAAGAGATTATTACTTTCGAGAAGGTTGCCAGAGAGTGGCTCGTAACCAACCAAAAATGGTCGGAAGAGCATGCTAATCGTGTAAAAAAGAGCCTGGAGGACAATATCTTCCCGGCAATTGGTTCCCACAATATTGCTGAACTGGGCACCCGCGATCTGTTAATTCCTATTAAAGCCGTGGAGAAATCCGGACGTCTTGAAGTGGCTTCCCGCCTTCAACAGCGCACCACGGCCATCATGCGTTATGCAGTGCAAAGCGGGTTAATTGATTACAATCCGGCGCAAGAGATGGCGGGGGCGGTAGCTTCCTGTAATCGACAGCATCGTCCGGCGCTGGAGTTAAAGCGTATCCCGGAATTACTCCAGAAAATCGATGAATACACCGGCAGGCCACTAACCCGCTGGGCAACCGAACTTACCCTGCTTATTTTTATTCGATCCAGTGAGCTGCGTTTTGCTCGCTGGTCAGAAATCGATTTTGAAACGTCAATGTGGACCATCCCGCCTGAGCGAGAACCTATTCCCGGTGTGAAACATTCTCAGCGAGGAGCAAAGATGCGTACACCTCATCTGGTGCCGCTTTCAAAGCAGGCGCTAGCGATCCTGAAGCAGATAAAACAGTTCTGTGGCGAACATGAGCTGATTTTTATTGGCGATCACGATCCGAGTAAGCCCATGAGTGAAAACACGGTGAACAGTGCATTGCGGGTGATGGGCTATGACACCAAGGTTGAGGTTTGCGGCCACGGCTTCCGCACTATGGCCTGTAGCTCATTGATTGAGTCAGGGTTATGGTCGAAGGATGCGGTGGAAAGGCAGATGAGCCATATGGAACGCAATTCGGTGAGGGCGGCGTATATCCATAAAGCGGAACATCTGGATGAGCGCAAGCTGATGTTGCAGTGGTGGGCTGATTTTCTGGATGCGAACCGGGAGAAGGGGATTACGCCGTTTGACTATGCGAAGATCAATCGGGGTAATGGCGAGTGAGTTATCTAAAAGCGCACATTCGCCTCTAAATTGAAAGCTGCTGACTTATTCAAACGAGGAATTGGTCAGCAGTGCCAAATAGCCGAGTTTTCACTAAGGTAAGCCTTTTTATTGAACCTAATCGGCAGTAATGCTCCACCTAAGCCTAAATTTAAAGTCATGATTACTTATAAAAGGGGAGTGGACCCTTGATTGAGCCCTACATCGTAACAAAGGTACAGCAATTCGGCTACATCAGGAGTGATAGTCAATTAGTTAATCTAATAATTAATTGAATCTAAATAATTAAATTTCTTACGTAAAATTGACCAATTTACTGGTGGTGTAAGCCGCAATATCTTAATGTAATCAGTATAAAGGGGCTTGATTTCTTTTAAAGAGAGTATCCGTATGAATTTTAAGGAAAAACTCGAAGAGCATTTTAAGCAGTTCGAAGCATCCCCAGTGTTATTTGTCGGCTCCGGTGTGTCTCGTCGTTATCTTGGTGTGCCATGTTGGCAAGACCTTTTGAAGCATTTTGCTGAGGCAATTGAGGAAAATCATATAAAATTAAAAACAAAATCTAATGGTGACTTACCCGAATATGCACAATTATTGGTGTCTGCATATGCTGAGAAATGGTGGGATACTGAAGAAGGACAATTAGCATTAAGTGAAAAAGAACAGGAGAAAACTTTCATTAACGAACAGTCTCCTTTGAAGTTGTCAATATCTAAATATATTGAGAATGCACATAAAAATATTATAGATAATGATGAGTTAAAACATGAAATTTCTGGTAATGCTGCCAACTTACTGATTTAGTGTATGATGGTGATTTTAAGGTGCTTGCGTGGCTTCCATTTCCATCAGATGTCCTTCCTGCTCCGCTACTGAAGGCGTGGTGCGTAACGGCAAAAGCACTGCCGGACATCAGCGCTATCTCTGCTCTCATTGCCGTAAAACATGGCAACTACAGTTCACTTACACCGCCTCTCAGCCCGGTAC